>WAQR01000259.1 GCA_015520145.1 Candidatus Hydrothermarchaeota archaeon | reverse complement strand
TTCTCGAACTTCATCCTGTTCCTGACATAGCCGTAGAGACCCGCTATCATGTCGAAACCAGACCCCATGTTGGCATCTCTGTAACTTATGATGGGATTCATGGCGGTCTCGACTATCTCCCTCAATCCTTCCTCTATCTTATTGAGTACCCCTGCGGTCATCACAACCCCTGCTGGAAGTCCCGAGATACTCTGGTACCTGTTCTTGGAGGCGTCATAGAGATGGAGGGTTCCTACGGGGACTATCATGAGGGTATACAGGAATATGGCCCACCAGAAAGTCTGTGCCCATTCCAGAAAACCCACGGGTTTAAGGCCAGTAAGAGCACTCATATAATAGGAAGATATGATATATACGAAAAGTAGTACAAAAAACGAGATGAATAGCCCCTTGTAGCTACTGCTACTGAAGATCAGGGCCACGGCCTGGAGGCTCTTGACCAGAACATCAAACCCTCCGTAAACAATATAATCGTATTCGAGCATGGTAGTCCCCTCCTATGGTTAATATTTTTTCTCTTATATGTATTACATTTCTTGATCCCACTGAAGGTGTATAAGGACGAATAATCCTCTTGAGAGGGTTATACGAAAGATCAGGCGCAGGACCAGGGTGGTGGGGAGTCTGCGTTGATGCTTGCGGCAGCAAGGCTTCGCCACCCAGCCGGTACGAAGTGGGGTATTAGGCAATATCGTAAGATGAAGAGGATAAAGGAACAGGAAAGGGATGTATCGATTGCTTAGCTCAGTACCAGATGAGGTCGCCAGAAAAATGTACGAAAAATTCTTGATGCTACCGTAGTGTCCGGTTAAAATCTAAAAAAAACATGGCCTGTTGTCCCCCCCTTGTTGGATAATAGGATTCGCCAGAAACTATTAACAAAGGGAGGGGCATAGATATGGTAAATTTTCATAAGCATGATATCAGGTTATTAATAGGGAGATGATGAAATGGACATAGAAGATCGAACCAAAGACGAGGCCTCAAAGTCGTTTGTTTCTTATGTCGAAGTTGTTAAAAAAACCATCAGTAAAGTCAGCTCCATAGAGAAGCGTCATCTTTTGGATGTCTTTAAAGAACTTGAAGAGTCGATTGAATTCAAAAAACTCGGAGAAATATTTTCGCACGCCTATGGTGGCAGAAGGCCAGATTCTGCTAATAGCAGGCTTCAAAATTATTTCAGACGATCAGGATTTTATCTTGACATAACCAAAGGCAAGCTGGTTGATATTGATGCCGAGTTCGAAGGTTTATGGGCGGCCTTTAATGAAAGACACGTTAAAAAAACAACTATCATCCCCATAAATTTTGTACAGTTTCCAGAAAAGGTAATAGACTTCGGCGCCTTTAAAATACAGGCACTCTCGAAAGACGAACTCGATAATTTACTTGAACAGGAAGTTTGTGGGGTCTTCTATCCGTATGCCATGATCAATACGAAGGAGCTTGGTTTATTCTGGCATATCGTAGAGGAGCGTATTGAGCACAGAAATAAAGAAGATTTGAGTGTTATTGAATTAGGCTTTTCCTGGAAAGATACCTTTAAAGTAAAAAGAAAGTTCCCTGGCAGGACATTGCAACTGTTAGCGCTTTTTGATTGGGGAGACGCTTCATCCCGTTGTGCGCCTGATAAGCAAGATACGGATTACTGGTTTATTCCCTTAAACTTACCCTTCGAGCACACCACATCGAACAATCTAATAGATTGGCCAAAGGCATCTCCTGATTTGTCTCGGCTCGCGACACGTCCTTATTATACTCCTGACGGAGAGGAAACAGACAAGGAATGTCCTGATTTTCGAATCCTTCTATCCGATTCTCAGGTAAACGAACTTAAAAAGGTTATTGGCGCCGCTCATGGTTTTCTAAAAGATATCGATCTAAAAGACTGCAAGTGGGAATTTCTTGAAATTGCCATGGGTTCGCTTGCAAAGGCTTTTTTATCAGACGATATTGAGCAATTATTATGGAACGTAGTGGCATTGGAAGCTTTAATAGGAGATAAAAAAGAAACAACCCAGACTATTCTTAGAAGGACAAGTTTAATTTATGGAGGAGGAGACAAAAGGAAGATTGACGAAATCTGTAAAGAGATTAAAAAAATCTATGAGTTCAGATCGTCCTTGGTACATGGCAGTGTAAAATTAGACAAAGATAGAAAAAAAGACTTCTTTTGCCGATATCATCTGAGACTGGCAAGAGACTACGCTAGAAAAACCGTGCTGTGGTTCATAGATTACCTGTCGCACATGCATAGAGAGCTACAGAGAGGCTCTGTTCCTCTAAATAAATATCCAAAGCGAAAAGATTTATTGCTTATACTCGACTACCAGATTAAGAATTTTGAGCATGAAGGCGCAATGGTTAAAATGCCTGACGATTTTCCAAGGACTGCCGTAGGTTGAATCTCGTTATTGTTTCGTGAATCCGTAGGTGGAAAAGTAGCGCAAGTGTAAGAGGGGAAAGCCGTAAGCAACACGTTCCCCATCTCTCCTGAATATCAGCCCAAATCCCCTCCCAGCGAAATTTCGCTGGGGACTTTTTCTTAAAATCTTCAAAAAAAATCCCAATTTTTTAATCCTTTGAAATCAATGGGTTACGGCATTCTTCGCTCTTGACAGTCGGATTTTTTCCATTTTAGAATTGTCTACCTGAAGGGGAAGCTTACGACCTTTATGGAGGGACTGGAACTTTACGAGAGGTATGTCCATGAAAACAATCTGGAAGAAAAGGAGGTGATGCAGTAAACTGTAATGGACCTTTAACCGGAAGGCCAACTGTAAACGCAATTATCGTTCAGGGCACCTCATGAGACAGTCCCATTTACACAGTTCAGGAGAGAGTCCCTGAGTTCTGCTACCTCCCACTTTTTGTGTGATTCATAGAGATCATTTCAATCTCTTAGGCGTTTTTCCCAGTAGCTTCTTTAGGTAATATTGATGCTCGCTCTCAGGGCAGTAGTTATCTGAGACTTCCTCCCATAGAGGTGTTTTATCGAAGAGGGAGCACACCTTATCAATCG
>WAQR01000258.1 GCA_015520145.1 Candidatus Hydrothermarchaeota archaeon | reverse complement strand
TTCTCTTCTTACCGTCTATTTCATGCGTTTCGATTTTAGCGATATTGTGTGCGACCTCATAGACTGTTTTTAGCCCGAGGTCTGCGGCATCTTCATTTAACACCTTTTCAAACGACTCCCTTGTCCAGTGCGCTATCGCCTGCCTGTTTGCAAACGCATAATTCACGGCACATGACATGGCCAGGTAATAGTCACGGGCCTCTCTGGATGTTGCAGGGGCACATGCCAGCTGCCTGTCTGGCAGTTTTATCCCATACCTGGCAGCCGCCCGTTCCATAACCTTTAAATAATCGGAGCATATCTGATGCCCGCAGCCCCTGGAACCAGAATGGATCATCACCGTTATCTGTCCAACCCTTTCTATCCCAAATGTCCGTGCAACCTCCTCGTCATAGACCTCCTCAACTTCCTGGAGTTCCAGAAAATGGTTTCCTGATCCAAGCGTGCCTATCTGAGAGATGCCCCTCTTCTTTGCAAGTTCGCTTACCTTCGTGGGGTCAGCAGTCTTCATACATCCGTTCTCTTCAATTTTTTTTAGGTCGTCCTCCCATCCATATCCCTTTTCAACCGCCCATCTTGCACCGTTTTCCAGTACATGGTCAAGTTCGCTAATCCCGATGCGTATCTTGCCCTTCCTGCCAACACCTGAAGGCACGTTCAAAAAGACGTGATCGATTATATCTTTTATCTTTTTTCTGACATCATCCAGATGCAAATCAGTCCTTAAAAGCCTGACACCGCAGTTTATATCAAATCCCACTCCACCAGGAGAAATAACACCGGTATCTTCATCAAATGCCGCAACGCCGCCGATTGGAAACCCGTATCCGAAATGGATGTCTGGCATTGCAATTGAATATTTGATTATTCCCGGCAGGCATGCGACATTCGCGCACTGCTCAAATGCCCCTTCTTCTATATCAGATAGGATCTTCTCGTTGCAGTATATCCTCCCTGGTACATTCATACATTCCTTATTGTCTTCTGGGAGTTCCACTACATAATCAGATATCTTCCGGGTCTTCATGGCATTCATACATCCAATATAAATCTGGCCTCCCATATATTCTTTTTCTTTGTAATCTCCATCTGGTGGTATGTCACAGCCTTTACTTCTGTCTCGACTTCGTGCTCATCTCTTGTCATCTCGCCAAATGCCCTGCCTTTAACAGAAACCCTGCCTTCGTCAACGTCCACTTCAAATTTTCTAAACATCATCCCTTCGATATCACGAATGGCCAGGAGCTGCGTAAGCCAGGCGTTTAGGAGTTCTACCAGGTCGCTGGATTTTAGAGATACGTCCCGCACCTCTCTTGGCAGGACATTTTTGATGTTGCACATCACGTCAAACATCGCAGTGGCAGCGTTTTCAAAAAGCTCGTTTAAATCACTGCCATAGGCAATGACACCGACATCTGCGGTGACATCGAAGAACTCGAATTTATGTTTGATAGAACACATAGGCACTACCCTCCTTTGATTCTAAGGGCAGGACCCCATACCCTTCTCAGCACATTCATGTTACCCTCTCCTTAGGTCGCATTATTTATATAGGTTACGTTCCCTCTGGCTTTGTAGCTGACTTTAAGGCCGAACAATTGCTCAAAGAGTTCACGCAGGTCTTCAACATCCATGTTGCTCTTGTCCATCAACCTTGCAAAGAGGAAGGGCATAGTCCGCTGGACAAGTTTAAGACGTTTTGATCTGTGCCAAAGCCCCAGAAAACCCCCGGGAAAAAACGATTTTTACGTTTTCCGTGTTGCAGTATTGACCTTCCGTCAAATCAGCATTAACGCGCCCGACGGGATTTGAACCCGTGGTCTCCGGCTTAGAAGGCCGGCGCCTTATCCATGCTAGGCTACGAGCGCATAAGGGCAGGGTGTTCATTCGGCATTCCATTCATTCGACATATATCGCGGGTTTCATCGGAGCTGCCTGGTTCTTCTTGTTTAGAGGGTCAAATATATCTCTTTTCCCGGCAGGGAATATCTCAACCTCACACCCGAATTCCCTGCTGAAAAATCCCACAGCTTCACTCAGGACCATGTACTCGTCTATTCTCTTCCTGGACTCGATTTTTGTAATATTTTTCAAGAGATCTGTCACGTATCTCGATATCTCTTTTCCCTTACTTTTAAGCTCGTCGTTTTTCATCGCCCTTTCCATGACACGTTTCATGTCAGGTTTCTCAAGGCCTCTTACAATCTCCAGGACCTGCCATTTCCATATCGGTGAGGTGTAAATGACAATTTTTTTTGGTTTTATCTTCGTGACTTTCAGGATACTGTCTATGTCTTCAGCGGTCTTTTCGATAAGCCTCTCACCGGTCTCTGCCTCCTCATTTAAAAGCGATTCATCAGCCTCCGGCCACCTGGAAACCGAAAGGAACCCATTACCACCCATCTTTGAGAAGATATCTTCAGCAAGAAATGGAATACAGGGCGCAAGCAGTCTGACCCACACGTCAAGGACATGATTTAATATCTCTTTTTGCGGCACATCCCGTCTCATGTACCATCTGACATCCTTGAAGATGTCAAAGAATGCAGTCTGGAAAGCGGACCGTGTCCTGACGTTCTCGTAGTCGTCGGTTACCTTTTTTATATGCCCCTGGAGCCTCCCCAGAATCCAGCGGTCTATCTGGCGTTTGAGGCTGAACGCCGCCGGGGGTTTTGGTTGATTGGCATCACTCTCGTCTCTAGCCGAGCCCGTTCCAGGTTCTCCATCCATTTCGATTATCTGTAATGCCAGGTCATAGAATGCATCAAGTCTTTTTGAGATATCCATTGCTGATTTAAAACGCCAGTCAGGATCTTTCATACCCTCAGACGAATAGAGCAGTGTAGCCCTTGTCGTATCTGCCCCATATTTAGAGAGAGCATTTTTCAATGTGACAAAATTCCCTTTTGACTTGGACATCTTGTCGCCTTCGATACTGATCATCCCGTTGACACCGATTATCCTCGGCCACTTATCTTTTTTAAACAGGGCAACGTGATGGAATATATAAAATGTCAGATGGTTTGGAATCAGTTCCTTTGCAGAATTCCTGAAATCAACTGGCATAAAATAATCAAATTCCGCTTTCATCTCTTTTAGGAGCTCTTCGTCAAGATTGTTATTCTCCGCTATTTTCGAGATGTCCCCTATGCCAAGGAAAACAAAATCGAACACCTCTTTTGTAAGGTTTTCTGCTTTAATCTTGTATTCGTTGACGAATTTTGAAATAGTATAAAAGGCCATATAGACCGTTGAGTCGCTTAAAGTCTCAACCTTCCATTCCCTGTCCCATGGAAGCGGCGTACCAAGCCCGCCCTTCCTTGCACATGCCTTATCATCGAGCCAGCCTATGGTGTATTCAAAGTTTGACCTGGCGTCATGCGGGAGTATGATCATGTCATTTAGTGCCTCTCTTACTCTGTCTTTCCATTCCTCGTCAGAATATTTCAAAAACCACTGATTTTTAAGTATCTTTACAATATTTCTGGTATTGCACCTGCAGATAACCTCTTCTGAGACCTCATACATCCTGTCAGCAACCCCGATCTTCTCAAAATCTGCTACAAGCATCTTTTTTACTTCCATGACCTTCATCCCGGCATACTTCCCTGTGTTCTCTTTAAGAATCCCTTTATAGAACTCTGCCCTGTAGATGATTTCTGTCGCTTCTTCGAGTCTGGGGTCGTTTTGGTCTTTTATCTTCATTCTGTCACTTATCTCAATTGCAGGATGCTCGCCAAATGCGTCAATCTCTATGAGAGAGATGGGTTTTATGGAGTCGAGCATCTCTTTTGTGATATTGTATTTTTTGACAGATTCAGGGTCTTTCTGGATGTCTTTTAGAGCTACAAAGTCATAGGGGGCATGGGATGGGACACTCATAACGACCCCGGAACTGTTGTCAGGGTCAACAAAAGCTGCTGGGAGGATGAGTATATCTTCTTTTGAGATAGGGTGCGTGCAGTATCTTCCAATCATCTCCTTCCCCATGACCGTCTCTATCTCGGCCACATCTTCTTTTTGTTCTTTTATCTTTTCTGCTGCCTGTCTGCTTACAATCCATTTTTCACTGCCGACCTTCAGTTTTACATAATCCACATCTGGGTTCAGCCACATATTGACGACACCAAAGATTGTTTCAGGCCGAAGTGTTGCAGCAGGCAGATAGGCATCTTCAAACTTAAATTTCAAAAGCGTGAATTCGACAGGTGTTGCGCCCTCTCCTTTGAGGCGGTCGTGGTCGCCTGTCGGGCTTAGACAGTTGGGACACCAGATTACAGGATGGGTACCTTTTTTAACATATCCCTTTTCTTTCAGGGTCAGGTACTGCCACTGGATAAATTTGTTAAATTGTGGGTGGAGCTCGGTTGTGTGAAATTCCCGCCTCCAGTCAATGGAGTGCCCGAGCTGTTTTATGGACTGTTTTGATTCTTTTATGTAATAGCTGGCGATGTATTCAGGGTCAGTGAATTTCTCAAGCTCTTCATCAGGTACGCCGTCCATCTCTTTAAATATCTTTATCTGCTCCCTATCGCCTTTTTTCACTCTCAAGGCCGCACCTGAGATGGGTTCACCTGTAAGATGCCATGCCCATGGGAAGAGGACATTGTATCCCTGCATCCTTTTAAACCTGGCGTATACATCGCACCTTGTGGATGTCAGGGCATGGCCGATGTGAAGCGGCCCGTTCATATACGGGAATGGGAATGTGATAAAGGTCTTGGGTTTCCCTTTTATGGGGTCTGCCTCGAATATCCCTGCATCTTCCCATCCTTTTGCCAGCCTTTCCTCTATTTCTTTAAAGTTTCGTTCCATAGTGTCACCATATTATCTGCATCAATCGGCATTTCATAATTATACCACCATATACAAAACGGTTATATAATATAAATATGATGCTCTCTGGAATATACTTACAGCAAGTAGGCACTATGACCTGAAAACAATCCCTGAATATGCGACGACCTGGGAATAGTCGCCTGTTACATCGCCGCTTGTCCCGTATTTTAAAAGTTCGCCCTTTGTCGCACCTCTCCCCTTCGATGCTACAATACACACTGCTATCGGGCCGCTGCCGCAGATAGATATGTTATTGTCATACACCTCTTTTAAAAACATGTCCTCATCCAGATTCAGGATATGTCCTATTGCCAGCATGTCTTTGCGTTCAGCATCGGTTTGGGGCTCGTAATGTGTAAAATCACTGCTTGCAATAATCAGGATGTCGCCTTTTATCCTGGCAAGACATCCCCCTATCTCCCTTACGGTACCGGTGTCCTGGATACCAACTGAAATCGGCACAAATTTGAAATCTTTATATATATACTGCAAAAACGGCAGCTGGACTTCGATTGAGTGTTCGAACCTGTGTGCCAGCTCGTCCTGGTCGATTATCCCGCAATCTCTGAATAACCGGTCTGCTATCACCTCATCGACCTCAACATCGCCAAAAGGGGTCGTCCATGTTTCATTTGAAACCGCTACTGTGCTGCCGTAGCCTGTGTGATTTGGCCCGAGTATCACAACCGTATCAGGTGTTTTCTGTTTTGCAAGCTCAAGATATACATGGGCTGCCTCGTAGCCTGAATAGATATATCCTGCATGAGGTACGACCGCCCCGACAGTATCCCGTTCGCGTTCGAGATTCTCCGGGAGCCTGCCAGGTCCTAAATCGCTTAGAAAACATTTTTCAATCTGTTTTTTCAGCTCCTCTTTTGAGGAAGGGTAGAACTGGCCGGCAACAGCAGGGGTTCTCATCGTCATCCTTATTATACTTATCCTTACTTACGTAAAAATGTTTTTGGTATATTAAGACTCCCTCATAATCTCCTGAGCATTCACCCCCGGGCTTTCATATTATCAGAATATTTGGCCAATACATCCCAATAACCGTTTAGTTCCTCTTTAGTAACGCCTTTAGGTGCAAATATCAAGAAATCTTCAATGAACTCATCCTTAGTAATTTCAG
>WAQR01000257.1 GCA_015520145.1 Candidatus Hydrothermarchaeota archaeon | reverse complement strand
CAATCACATTTGCCGTAACCTTTGTAGCACTCCTTACAAGTATGGCATCTTTGTCCCTGATCTTCTCTATCAGCTCCTCTTCGTTTAGTCCTGTTGCAATCTCGACATCTGCAACCTTTTTCAATAGTCTGATGCCTGCTCTGTGTAGATTATCTGATACAAGAATCTTCATTTCTATCACTGTGCTATCACGGTGGAGTTTCCATGATTAATGTAGATTGTTGATTATTTTCTTCTAATTGAGGCAGTTGGACTGACCCAGCTTAAAAACCTTTCTGTGGGAAAGGGGGTTGATCTAATATCCTAACTCCGCCTCTCAGTGCTGCGGGAGATAAGGATATTGAAATTTTACAACCTCTCCCTTATCCTCTTATAAAAATCTTCCTTTAACCTGATAAATCTTGCCCTGTTGTCAGAAAGCTTGAAAACGATTTTACTTTCGCTTGTTATATCTCCTCTCACCTCACCATCAATAACAATAATCCCCCCTTTCTTGAGCTGGAGAATCTTCACCTGTATGACCGCGTCATGCGGGACAACAAACGACCTCGCACCATATTTAAAAGGGCTTATGGCGGTTATAATAAATCCCTTTACTCTCGGGTCTACAATTGGCCCACCGGCAGACATGGAATATGCTGTAGAACCTGTTGGAGTTGATATCATAACCCCGTCTGCCCGGATGCTGTCGATGACCTGCCCGTCTATCCTCACCTCGAAATGTAGCATCTTCACAGGTACAGCGGTCATGACAACCGCTTCATTTAGGGCATCTCCAGCAGATTTTCCATCGATTTCAACATTCAGCATGATGCGTTCCTCGACCCTGTAATCGTCTGAAATGATTCTATAAATTGCATCCTCCCACCTATCCGGTGAACATGCAGTCAAAAATCCCATAGACCCAAAATTAATACCAAATATCGGAACACTCTTGTCAGGTATAAGGGAGATGGTCTTGAGGATTGTCCCATCTCCGCCCATTGCGATTATGAGATCTGTCTTCATCTCACGGATATTGAGCTCTTTTTCAGGGACTCCAATCTTTTTTGCACTAAGCTCGTCGAAATATGTCTCTATACCTCTATTAGATAGATACGCGTCTATCTCCCTGGCAAGTTTATGGGACTCTTCCAGGTCTTTTACGACAAATCCAACTTTCATAGCTATTAAATCTCTCATAAATGTTATATATTAGTTTGTATTTCTTCTTCTAAATGAATCTAAATGGAGGAAAGATATGGCTACAAAAGTTGTTGAAGTAAAAAATTTGAAAGTAGGAAAGTTCGTGGTTATAAATGGAGAGCCGTGCAAGGTACTAAGCTACCAGACATCAAAGACCGGCAAGCACGGACATGCAAAGGCCAGGATAGAGGCCATGGGGATACTGGACAATCAGAAGCGGTCTATTGTAAGCCCCGTCGAATCGAAGATAGAGGTCCCTATTGTTGAAAGGAAGCCCGCCCAGATAATTGCATTCGTAGGAGACCACGTCCAGCTCATGGACCTTAAAACTTATCAGACCTATGAAGTGCCAAAGCCAGACCCGGCTGAGATAGAAGGTACGATGGTCGAAGGAGGGGAGGTCGAGGTAATCGATGTCATGGGCAGAAAGAAAATAATAAGAGCAAGGTAGCTAATAAGAACAGGAAAAATAAGAGCAGGATAAAGCAGGATAGATTGGTAGGATAAATTGTTCACGTATCCATTTAACTTTGCAAGGAGTGAAACCTTACTAGAAGACGCAAAATATGCGGTCCTGGGTATCCCATATGATGCCAGCGAGAGCTATAGCGGTGGCTCGAGATATGCTCCAAACGAGATTAGGGAATCCTCAATGGAGATAGAAGACTATGATATGGAAGAGGAGTTCGACCTCCTGAACGTGGATATCTGTGACTGCGGAAATATCGATATCTCTTTTGGGTGCTTCGAAGAGACCTCAAGGAGGATAAGGGAATCTGTAAAAGAGATCATCTCAAAAGGGGTCATCCCGATTGGCATAGGTGGCGAGCATACGATTTCTTACAGTATCCTGGAAGCTTATGAAAAAAAACCGTTTTTTCTGGTCTTCGATGCGCACCTGGATTTCAGGGACGATTATATAGGAAACAGATTCTCACATGCATGTGTAACGAGGCGGATTTCTGAGATTGTTGGATGTGACAATGTACTTGCTGTCGGGGTGAGGAGTGCTTCCAGAGAGGAGCTTGACGATGCAGGGGAACTTGGACTTAGATATATTAAATTCAAGGACATTGAGAACATCAAGGACCTCTCTAAAATGATTGATGAAATGACAAACGGCAGGGATGTTTATCTTTCAATCGACATGGACGCATTTGACCCGAAGGAGGCGAGTGGGGTCTGCAACCCTGTACCGCCGGGGTTCCTTTATGAAGACTTTGTCAAACTGGATTTCTTTAAAAATATAAACCTTGTTGGATTTGATATAACAGAGGTCACGCCTGTATATGATTCATATACCCCTATCCTTGCTGCCATGGTAATCTATAAGATAATCATTAAGAACGAGAAAAAGTACACACCAAAAAGTACACACCATAAGTTTAAATAATATTATCCATGAACCTATCCATGAATCATAAAGGAGAAGAAGGAGAAGATAAAAATGACCAAGGTTTATCGTGCACGAGGAAAGTTTTTGATGGGCGGGGCAATGCAGCCGTTTGTAAAAGAGGTAAGGGCTGAAAATGAGAACCACGTCAGGGAATTTCTCTATTCGGAATTTGGAAGCAAACACAGGACCCCGAGGAGAAAGGTGGATATCCAGGAGATAGAAGAAATAGAGGAGATAGAAAAGACAGAAAATACTGATGTAGCAGAACCACCAAAGGAGTGACAGGGCAATGGAAGATGAGCAGAAGATATTGCAAGAATACGAACATTACCAGGGCCAGTTAGAAGCGTATGGTAAGAACATCGAATTAATAAACTCAAATCTCACTGAACTCGGGCTGGTCGAGGCAAGTCTTGACCAGTTCAAAGAGATAAATAAGGACAACGAGGCACTTGTCCCCATCGGTGGGGGGTCTTTTGTGAAGGCTAAGATTATCGATAATGAGAATATCATTGTCAATATCGGGTCAAACATAGCTGTTAAAAAGACCCTGCCGGATGCAAGAGACGCCCTAAAAAAACGGATAAAAGAACTGGAAGATGTGAAGGCCGAGCATATGCAAAGACTCCAGGACATCTTAAATAGGATAAGAGAACTCGAGCCGAGAGTTAACAGTATTGTCTCAAAGATGCAAAGAGATGAGTAGGTTTGTTTACGTCTTTTACATCTATTAGGAGAAAGATCGCAGATACAACAAAGGCCCTGGTAAGAGGAGAGACGATTCTAGATGAGAAGAAGCTTTTAAACATATTCTTTGAATTCGAGACCGCTCTCCTTGAAAGTGATGTGGCTTTGGAGGTTTCAGAGAAGATTACAGGTGACCTTAAAAAGGAGCTCTGCGGCACGAGTGTTAAGAGAGGTGGGATTGACAGGCTAGTAAGGGATTCGATTAAGAAATCACTAAAAGAGATCCTATCTAAGAAAGCAGAACCTCTCGAGGAACAGATTTCAAAAAAAAGACCTTATGTAATCATGTTTGTAGGTGTTAACGGGACAGGTAAAACCACGACTGTTGCAAAGGTTGCATATCTTTTAAAGAAAAAAGGATTCTCATGCGTTATAGCAGCAAGTGACACTTTTAGAGCCGGCGCAATCGAACAGCTGGAAAGACATGCCGAGAACCTGGATGTGAGGATGATAAGACACGAGAAAGGGGCAGATTGCGCGGCAGTGGCGTTCGATGCGGTAGAACATGCAAGGGCCAAGGGGAAGGATGCAGTACTTATAGATACTGCCGGGAGGATGGAGACCAATACAAATCTCATGGACGAGATGAAAAAGATTATGAGAGTAGCAAAACCCGATCTGGTACTGTTTGTCGGAGATGCACTTACAGGGAATTCGGCTGTAGAACAGGCAAAGAGATTTAACGACGCAGTAAAGATTGACGGAATCATACTTACAAAGGCCGATGCCGATGCCAAGGGCGGGTCAGCGATTTCAATTGCATATATAATAAATAAGCCGATATACTTCCTGGGTACAGGCCAGGAGTACGGCGACCTGGTGGAATTTGATCCAGACTGGTTTATAGACAGGCTAATCGGGCAGTAGGCCATTTATCTCTCTGTTATCTCTCTGCGACAAACTCACAGTATTTCTTTTCGTCGATGTATCTGGATGTAAGCCTGGTTTTGAAGTCTTTTTCCAGTATCTCCTGTAAGACCCGTCCTTCGTATTTCTCGCAGAACGTACACAGCAGGTCTTCCTCTGTTGCGAATTTCATAATCGGACACGTGTGCTGGCGGAGCACGATCCTTTTTGGACCTATCTCCACCAGTTCTGGCCTGGCACCCAGTCCTTCTAAAAATTTCCCGACATAGATATCTTTGTATTTTTCTGCATCCCATTCAATATCAAAGGACGTCGAAATATACTCAGGGAGATACCTCCCAAAGTCTCTTGATGCGACTTGAATTACGGCTTTCGCGCCGTTTTTGCCTACCATCCTCCGCAAACCCTTGAATGTCTCGGTTAGTGCACTGAGAAAAAACACTATCTTAAGCTGGAGCACTTTTGTCTGCTCTTCTTGTGTCAGTTCTATTTTATTTTTATTGTTGGTTTCTTTCGTCTGTAATCCCCTCTCACTTAAGCCTTTTTATGACTGGCAAAAGCACTGATTTATGTTTTATCACAAAATGCGCCATCCCGCTCACGAATAACAGGAGAATGATACCCTGCACAGTATCAGCAAGCCACATCAGTCTAGACGGACAGGTGATACAGATAAACGCCCTAAAAAGGCTGCTTAACCCAAGCAATACAAACAGGCGCCCGAATCTACCGGGCCAGTATATCCAGGCAACATAGAATGATGTAAGGGCAACAATAATGTCAATGTATCCGTGAATCATCACCCCAAAGATCAATGGCCCTGAACTCATCTTATATATAACCCCCTCACTTAAGCCTCTTCATGACTGGCAAGAGTACTTTTTTATATTTTATCATAAAGTGTATCATCCCTCCAATGAACAACAGGATAATAATACCTTCCACAGCATCAGCAAACCACATCATTTTATGTGTACTGGCTGTCAGACAGATAAATGCGCTAAAAAGTCCGCTCAATCCCAGAAACACAAACAGACCTCCAAATCTACCTGGCCAGTACATCCTGGCGATATAAAACGCTGTAAAGGCTACAATGAAGTCAATGTATACATGGAGCATCACTCCAGAAATCCGTATCCCCGAGGTCATGTTACAAAAGCTCCCCTCTCCCTATTTTTGTATCATTCTTGATATTATATTAATATTATCTTGATATCTCTTTTACTTTTTCAATAATTATATCGCCTCTACTATAAATTATTTTCTAAGTATCTCCTTCAACCCCCTCGATCTCCATGTACCTACCAGAACCTTTATTTATGATTATCTCGCCGTCGTCAAATGCCAGAGTTCCCCTGAGTATGACCTGTCTTACTCCTCCTGTGGTCTTCCATCCTTCAAACGGCGAGTATTTTGCCTTTGAATAGAACTCGTCTGCCTCGATTTTTCCTTTCTCTTTCATATCCAGTATAACAATGTCGGCATCCATCCCTTCCCTGATTTCGCCTTTACCTTTTATTTTGAAGATCCTTGCAGGGTTTTTGGCCATGAGTCTGACTATATCGGTTAAGGATAGCGTCCTCCTGTTTACAAGGGTCAGCATGAGCTTTAATGTCACGTCCAGATTCGGGATACCTGACGGGCATTCCGGCATATCCTCCTCTTTTTCAGAGACTGTATGTGGCGCATGGTCGCTTGCAATAATATCGATTCTACCAGCCTTTAGAGCTGTCCACAACGCCCTCAAATCCAGAGGTGATCTGATTGGGGGATTGGTCTTTGCAAAACCTTCCTTTTCCTTTAAATCTGACTCGGTCAAAAGCAGGTGGTGGGGGGTTACCTCTGACGTGGTATATTCGTTTAGGTAATTTAGCGATTTTCGATAGCTTATGTGGCAGAGATGTACCGACTTTTTGTATTTTTTTGCAAGCATGGAGGCCTTTTTTACTGCAACTTCCTCTGCTTTGGGCTCTCTGATGTTCCCGTGGAACAGGAAGTCCTCCCTATCATTTAGATACTTTAGATTCCTCTCGATTATGCCGGCATCTTCAGGGTGCACTGCCACCCGCCCGCTTCTGACAGCATGTTCCAGGGTATCATCACCAACCCTGCCAAGAGAACCGTCCATATAGATCTTAAAAGATGCAGGATTTACTTTTGATATCATTTCCAGGTTGCCGTCTTTTATCCCGAAATTTAGACAGAAGTCCACAACAGCCTTCCTCTCAGCTGTAGCTATCCTGTCGTCAAACGTCTTTTTGTCAGTGACAGGCGGGTTTGTGTTCGGCATGTCGATTATGGTTGTAAACCCGCCTGCAATGGCTGCTTTTGTACCTGTAAAGAAATCTTCTTTAAAACTCTCTTTAAAATCACGCATATGGACATGTGCGTCTATAAGTCCCGGGATTACCGGCAGGTTTTTTACATTGATGACATCCTCGCCCTTAAGTCCGTTCCTTTTGATGTCCTTCCCTATCTTCTTAATCTTCTCCCCTTCGATTAGGATATCCGCGGCTGTCATCCCTTCCCTGGATATAATCTTACAGTTTTTCAAGAGCATGAGGATTAGGTATAGGACATGTGGCATATAAAAATTCTCTGGCAATCCTCACCTGCTTCTCCTTCTCCTCCTCTTACTTCTCTTACTTCTCCTCCTCCTGCTCCCCCTCACTGCACACCCTGATTAGATTTATATATCACACCACCTACTTTTCATCATGAAAACTGCTGTTATCATCCCTGCTTATAATGAAGAAAGAACAGTTAGAGAGGTTGCAGAAAAGGCAGGCAAGTTTGTAGACAAGGTAATAGTGGTGGATGACGGGTCTACAGATAATACAGCAAACGAGGCAATGAAAACGCCTGCCGAGGTAATCGTCCATCCAAAAAATCTGGGCAAGGCCCATGCAATGAAGAGCGGAATCAGGGCATGTGAGGGTGCGGATATAATCATCTTCATTGACGGCGACCTGCAGCACGACCCTTCTGAGATCCCTGCTCTCATCACCTGCATTGAGGAAGGGAATGACCTCTGCATAGGAAGCAGATTTTATAGCGACAATGCCAGGAAAAATATGCCCACCGCCAACTGTATCTCAAATAAGATAGTATCTTTTATATTGAGCATACTCACAGGAAGGAAAATAACAGACCCCCAGTCAGGGTTTCGGGCAATAAAAAAGAGAAAACTTGACGACCTGAAGCTTGATGCTGTGGGAT
>WAQR01000256.1 GCA_015520145.1 Candidatus Hydrothermarchaeota archaeon | reverse complement strand
GTGTTTCAATCCCAAATGTTTCTTTATCGTATCGTCCATAAAAATCACTCCAGTTGTTTTTGTTGTATTACCTGTATTTATTGGGGTTCTAAATACCGCTAATAACTCGTTGATATAATATATAAAACTTTTGGGAACTCTGGGGTTGTGTGGTATCCTGAGATTTTTTACCAATATTAAAGCACTCTATCACCTGTGTTTTATTTAGAGTAACATTTATAACATCCGATATTAATACAGATATAACAAGTCTAAATATGAAGATCTATAATAAGACGAAATCAAATCTAATCTCAGAGGCAAAGCTTGCAGATACCTTTATCAGCCGGACATGCGGGCTTATGTTTAAAAAGGTACTAAAAGAAGACCGAGGGCTTTTGATAAAATATAACCCAAGACTGAAATCAAGAACAATCCACTGTTTTTTCATGCGGTTTACAATCGACCTGATATTCATTGATGGTAATAAAAGGGTAATAGATCTCAAGACTCTCCAGCCGTGGAGGATATACACACCAAGAGGTATGCCTTCATGGGTACTGGAGGTTAATGAGGGGGTAATCGAGGAGAAAAACGTTGAGCTTGGCGATGTTCTGGAGTTCTAGTAGTTCTTGATAATAAACAGATAGTTAACAGAAAATGATTTAAACCAATATCAACCTGTAATTAGTGTATGGGTCTTATTTACGTCCTGAAAGAATCACTTGAACTATTAAAAAATGAACCTAAGATATTTATCCCGAGGATATTCACAACAATGATATACACAGTTTTTATAGTATCCCTTTCAAAACTCGTCGTAGACATCATCCCCTTGATGAGGAAGTTTCCAGTGTCCGCAGACTCAAATGCACTGGACGCCCTGAAAGACAACTTTATTATCCTTTTGATCTTTGGAATCCTTGTCACCATGATTGATGTAATAATCTATGCGATGTATCCCAATATCACAAGAGATTACAGAGAGGGGCGGCCGGTTAGTCTAATAAGGGCGCTTAAAGATGCATTGAAAAGGAAAAGGACACTTTTTGGTGTGGTTATTACAGGTTTCATCTCTATTATTATATTATTCTTATTCATGATGATCTTCCTGACCTATTTAACCGCCCTGGGTTCATTCCTGGATTTGAGCTATGCAGCGCTTAATGTTATACTCTATTTTGGCTGCATCATTATCTTCCTGATGGCTGTTATTGTTCTTGCGATAATCTTCTTTTTTGCCATTCCTGTTACAACACTCGAAAATCGTGGGATCATTGAAACTATGAAGAGGAGCGTCCAACTGGGGAGCAGACATAAAAAGGAGGTCACGGGACTTTATATGGTGTTCGGGCTTTTAATATTTATCACGATGAGTGTGTTGATATTTACAGAGTTTAAAGGAGCTTATACGATACCTGCTATCATAGCATTTGTTATCGGGAGACTCTTCCAGGCGTTAATCTACACCTATGTAACAGTGGTTAATCCTACCGCCTATCTGCACCTTCGAGGCAATAATAATGGTGGAGTGAAATAGTCTATAGATCTCTATCCCCTACAATCCCCTACCCGCAGGTCCCTGAGATTGTGGACATGGCTGAGGCAGAGGCATTGTCAGCAAGCTCGCTGTCTATTATCTGTTTGAATGAATCAAAAGACTGTGCACCAGAGACAGGTATGCCATTTATGAAAAATGCTGGTGTACCCGTGACTCCTGCATCTATCCCGTCCTGCAAGTCTTTTTCTACCTCTTCCGTGTACATCCCAGAATCAAGGCAGCTATTAAATGCAGTGGTGTTCATTCCAAGTTCCTGAGCAAATTGTTTCATCTCTTCTATGTTATCAGTGATATCGAAATAAAGGGTTCCTTTCATGTTTTTAATCGTCACTATTGTCCTACCTTCGATTGTTTGACTGTCGACCTGTTTTTGCAAAGATGTGAGTTTGTTTTGATTCTCGAAGAGTAGATCATGGAATTCCCAGAATTTTCCCTGGTCCCCTGCACATTCCGCTGCTTCAGCAGCTTTTTGTGCATACGCATGTCCCAGTCCGAGTATCGGGAAGTCCCTGTAGACAAATTTCACCTTACCAGTATCTATGTATTCCCTTTTTATCTGCGGCAGGGTCTGCGCCCAGAAGCGCTGGCAGTATGGGCACTGGTAGTCAGAAAATTCAATAATCGTCACGGGTGCATCTTGTAAGCCCAGGCACTGGTCGCCATCAATGCTTACAGCAATACGGTTGGATTCTGCTGGATGTGGGGTTTCTGCAGGTCTTTTTGTTTCTCTTTTTGTTTCAGGAGGCTTTGTTATATCCACTATGGCCACCTGCCCCAGGATGAGTTTCCCACCACGGGTTACATATGCCTGGGTCGGAGTCTGTGCCATACCCTTACCAAATGTGAAGTTGACTATATATAACCCATCTCCAAAGGGTTCTATACTTTTAAGTTCCCCATCAAGGCCCTGGGGTTCCAGAAACATTTCTTTTATATAATTAAATGTCTCGTTGGCAAGCTCATCTTCTGTCTGGAATGGTGAGGACGGTATGCCCTCATCCGAGACCTTTGGGATGTTTGTATCATCCTTGCCGGAATCCATACATCCAGCAAAAAATATTACTATCAGTATTAGATACGCATACTTCAATATATCTACCGCCAGAGCATATATGTGATCCTATATGGTATAAAAAGGTTTGCCAGGCTTGTCAGAGCTTCTGTTTGGGGTCATCCAATTAACACCTTCAAAACCCTATTTTAATTGGACAGTCCCTCTTTATCATTTTATATATCACCAAGCCAAATGGGTTTTATACGAGCTTAACTTAGTGTCTACTAACAGGGGGTCACCTCAACCCTCAAGCGGAAAGTGTCTTGTCGCCCTTGAACCTTAATACAATTTCTCACGTCTGGAAAATCTGCAAGCTTTTTGATTCGATTTTCCATCCTCTTTTTAATCGCAGCAGGTAATTTATCAAATTTCTTTCTGG
>WAQR01000255.1 GCA_015520145.1 Candidatus Hydrothermarchaeota archaeon | reverse complement strand
GCCATTATCATAACCCTCATTATATTAGGCAGGCTCCTGGAAGCCAAAGCAAGAGGCGAGACTTCCGAGGCAATAAAAAAATTGATGGGCCTGCAGGCAAAGACTGCAAGGGTAATCAGAGACGGAAAGGAGATGGACATCCCTGTCGAAGATGTGCAGATAGGCGATACCGTGGTGGTCAGGCCAGGCGAGAAGATCCCTGTTGACGGGACAGTAAAAGAAGGACATTCAGCAGTCGATGAGTCCATGCTGACAGGCGAAAGTATGCCGGTTAACAAGAAAGAAGGAGACGAAGTATTCGGGGCAACCATCAACAAAACAGGGAGTTTCACGTTCACAGCAACCAAGGTTGGCAAAGATACCACGCTTGCCCAGATAATCAAGCTTGTGGAAGAGGCCCAGGGGTCTAAAGCACCGATTCAAAGGCTGGCAGATAAGATTTCTGGCATATTCGTGCCGATAGTCATCTGTATTGCAGTCCTGACATTTGCAGTCTGGTATTTCTTTGGACCTGCACCTGCACTCACATTCGCCCTGGTGAATTTTGTTGCCGTGCTGATTATTGCATGTCCATGCGCCCTCGGCCTGGCAACACCCACCGCCATAATGGTGGGTACAGGGAAAGGAGCTGAAAACGGCATACTGATAAGGGGCGGCGAGAGCCTGGAGACTGCCCATAAAATCGATACAATAGTTCTGGACAAGACAGGGACACTGACCAAAGGTGAGCCTGCGGTTACAGATATCATCCTTGCAAACAGTCTTCATAACCCCGGCGGCAGCAGCGCGGGTGAGGGTGATGTTAAGGCCGAGGATAAGGCTGAGGCTGAAAAGAAAATCCTGTTCTTTGCTGCAACAGCAGAGAGAGGGTCAGAACATCCCCTGGGCGAGGCGATTGTCAAAGAGGCAAAAGAAAAAGGTATTGAACTCCAGGACCCAAAAGATTTCAATGCCATACCAGGGCATGGTATAGTTGCAAAAGTTGACGGCAGCTCTGTCACGCTCGGGAACCTGAAGCTTATGGAAGAGAGGAAAATAGATACAATGGGACTTGAGAAAGAGGCCAGGAGGCTGTCTGGCGAAGGAAAAACCCCTATGTTTGTCGCAATCGATGAGAAGATAGCAGGTATTGTTGCTGTAGCAGATACGTTAAAAGACAATTCATCCCAGGCAGTCGAAAGGCTGCACGATCTCGGGCTGGAAGTGGTGATGATAACAGGAGACAATAGAAGGACTGCAGAAGCAATAGCAAAGCAGGTTGGTATCGACAGGGTACTTGCAGAAGTTCTTCCAGAGGACAAGGCAAAAGAAGTCAAAAAGCTTCAGGATGAAGGAAAGATTGTGGCAATGGTGGGTGACGGTATAAACGATGCCCCGGCACTCGCACAGGCAAATATTGGTATTGCCATCGGTACAGGCACAGATGTTGCAATGGAAGCGTCGGACATCACCTTGATTACAGGTGATTTGATGGGTGTGGTTACGTCTATCAAACTGAGCAAGCGGACGATGCGCATAATAAAAGAGAACCTTTTCTGGGCGTTTTTCTACAACACGTCACTGATCCCAGTTGCAGCAGGGGTCTTGTATCCGTTCTTTGGTATACTCTTAAATCCGGTGCTTGCTGCGGCAGCGATGGCACTTAGCTCGGTATCTGTGGTATCGAACTCCCTGCGGTTACGGAACTTTACTCCCGAGACAAAAAAGAATTAAAAAGGAGGTGAAAATAATGGCGATAGACCCGATTTGTAAAATGGAAGTGGACGAGGATAAAGCAGAATGGACATCAGAATACGAAGGTAAGACATACTACTTCTGCGCACCTGGATGCAAGGCTGCGTTTGAAGAGAACCCGGAGAAATATCTGGGTGAGGGCTCAGGCCAGGCAGAGGCAGAGATGCATGGAATGCACGAGTCACACCCAAGTCACGGACATCACGACCACCACCATGGCCACGGTGGTCACGGACACAGCCAGTCAACTGCAAAAAAGCCCTGGTGGAAGTTCTGGTAAAGACGAACAGACGAACAGGATGAAAACAGGATGAACTATAAAAACAATTATAAAAACAAAACAATAATAATAGGCGGCAGCTTTGCAGGGCTTTCCACAGCCTATTTTATTACATCTGGCGGCGGATCTGGTGGCAGTGGACCAGGTGGATCCGATGGATATGATGATGGGTCCTGTGAGATAGTCATACTTGAAAGGCAGAGAGAACTTGGACAGACACAGTGGTCTACATGCGGTACATTTGTCGATGTGCTGACGAAGTTGAAGTGTGAAGAGAGTATATTGAAGACATTTGATACGATAACATTCCATTCGAATCTAGGTTCTAAAGCCGAGATTGAGCTCCCAGGACCAATTTGCACAATCGATTATAAGGTGTTCTGTAATTCCATGGCAGACAGGCTAAAAAATGCAGGAGTAAAGATAGTCACAGGCTCGAAGGCCGTGAAAGTCATAAGACACCGCAAAAAGGAAGACCTAAAAGAGGTAGTGTGTGAAGGGAAGAGCTATAAAGGCGAACTCGTAGTTGACTGTAGCGGGTGGCGGGGTGTTACTGCAAACAGCAACCGCCTGAAGAAAACGGGCAGCCGTGCCGAGATCTCGAAGATGGCGCAAGGTATCGAATCAGAGGTGGAATACAGCGGAGATACCGGTTCAGTCCATATATATTTTGGAAGCGAGTTTATTAAAGGAGGATACGGCTGGGTATTTCCTGTTGGAGAGACTAGGGCGAGGATAGGGGTAGGCGGTTATACCAAGACCAATATCCTAAAACAGATGAAGACGTTCATGAAATTGCTGGATGTAGATGTAGATGAAAGCCCACTGGACGTCCACGGCGGGCTTATCCCATGCGCAGGCCTAAAAGAACCCATAGTAGATGGGGTATTCGCAGTGGGAGATTCCTGCGGTCAGGTCCTGCCGGTCTCAGGAGAGGGTATCAGGAAGACGGTATATTACGCAGAAATCTGCGGGAAGCTGATATCAGAGGTCTTAAATGGCAGGATGGAACTATCGAAGGCGCAGGATATCTACAGAAAAGAGGTATATGGGAGCAGGAAGTTCTATGCGGGTCTGTATCTCATTCAAAATCTCGCAATACGTGCCCCGGATATGGCATGGGATAATGTGGTAAGGAAATTGAACGATAAGCGGATTGCTCAAAAAGTTCTTGGGATGTATTTAAATGACGAGAAGCTGCCGTCAGGAATCGCGCTGTTAAAAAAGGTCTCAAGGGCAGTTAATCTGGACATGATATCTATTTTGAGAGAAAGGAGAGATGAGGTGACAATAAAATGAAATGCTGCGGGCATGAAACAGAGGATGAGTCAGACAGGACAAGGAATGATGATATTAAAAAAGTGCACGAAAAAGGGCGTCATTCCGACGATTTAGGACATCCTGGACAGCCCGGACACGCGGGCTGCTGTGGCGGCGGTGGTAGCGGCAGTGGTGGCGGCGGGATTTTGAAATGGGTGTTTGCAGGGCTTATTATATCTCTGGTTGTCCTCTTTATCAGAGGGATGATGTAGAAAAAAAGGATGAGAAAAGGTTATGAAATCACGGAAAATTGGGACATATATATTAACCGCATTATTTCTGGGTTTTGTAGTTGTCCTTATCATCAATATATTCTATTATCTCAGCCTGCTTTTTGGAGCACCAGGAAACGCTGCTCTTTTCGATGACCTCATGCCGTCAGATAGTTATGCCTATGGTAGATGGGCTGCGGTGTTTATTGCCGTTGCATTATTCTCTTTCTTTGTCCTGGGTTTTCTTATGCCGACAAAAAAAAGGGAATGGCGTTCTCTTGGGATATACGAGGCATTTATCATAGCCCTGTTCACCGAGATGTTCGGGTTTCCACTCACCATCTATTTCCTGTCCACTTTCCTTGGTATACCTCTTTCATTTGGCCATAAACAGGGGCATCTGCTTGCGACAATGCTGGATATGCTCGGGATACTGGGTTTGGAATGGGGATGGCCTCTTGTAATGGCAGTAAGTTTGGTTCTTATAGTAACCGGGTTCATTCTAATTGACAGGGGCTGGAAACTGATATATCGGTCAGGTGGAGAACTTGTAACAGAGGGCATCTACAGATATTCCCGCCATCCCCAGTATCTCGGGATTATCCTCATCACCATCGGACTCCTGATCCAGTGGCCGACAATAATCACCCTTGTAATGTGGCCCATCCTGATTTTTATGTATTACCAGCTGGCAAAAAAGGAGGAGAAAGAGATGGAAGCGAAATTTAAAGAGGCGTACAGAGAATATAAATGTAAAGTCCCGATGTTTTTCGCTCTCTCGTTCTTTTTACTGCCTTTGATGAGGCTGATGAGACTTCTGGGATTGAAGAGAGGTGGAAGGGGTGATATACGAGAGATAGGAGATGAGATGAAGGAGAAACAGTAATCATGATTGAGCCGTCGTTATTTTTAGCTTTTATAGCAGGGATTTTGACTGTAACAACCCCCTGCATAATACCGATTCTGCCGCCGATGCTCGCGGGTAGTGTAGGGCATAGGCTGAGACCGATTCTCATCGTCCTAGGCAGCGCTGTAACTTTTACTTTGATGGGGGGATTATTTTCGATGATAGGGCTTGCTGCAGGAGAATATAAGGAAGTCCTAAGATCTGCCTTTATTGTGCTAATCATCGGTTTTGGTCTTGTCATGGTGGATGAGAATATTAACGGGATATATACCAGATATTCCTCCAGATTTGTCAACTGCCTGTTAGATCGTCTCGGCAGGGATGGCAGGGGTAGTGGTGCTATCTCAAAGGTTTCAGGTGAGGGGCATCCACTTCTCAGTGCATTTGTCCTCGGGCTGTCGCTTGGGATCGTCTGGATCCCGTGTGTCGGGCCGATTCTGGGGTCTGTGCTCATGTATGCAACCTATCAGGGACAGTTAGTTAATGGGTCGATTTTACTCCTCACGTATTCTGCTGGACTTGGTATCCCTCTTCTTGCGATTGCATACGGCGGCAAATATACATCGAAGAGAGTCGACTGGGTTAAGAGGAATTCGATACTTATCAGGAGGATTGCAGGCTGGGTTTTGATAATAACTGGCGTTGGAATGTTGTTCGGCGTGGACAAACTTATCCAGACCACCCTGATACCATATTTCCCTGATTATGAGCAGGACATTCTAAAGAATTGGGGGTTATTGTAATGGGAATTACGATTAAAAAGATGTATGTTTATCTCCTGGCAATAACCATGATAATCGCTGTCGGGGTTGTCGGGGGTTTTTTGGCTTATTCCAGGACAGCGGTCAGCCCTGTGCCACCTGCACCAGCAGCCACAGACACACCAGAACCAGTACCAGAACCGGTACCAGAATCAGTGGCGGTAGGGGCGGTAGGTGAACAGGCAGCGCCGCAGATACAACGCTGTCATAAAGAAGAAGATATCAACGGATCTGTGCAGCAGTCTAACTCTTCTAACCTTTCTAACCCTCCTAACCTGCCTAACCAACCTCATCCGCCAGACGTCCAGGCGGTCTGGCGATTTAATGTGAGCAGGGGAGATGATCCTGTCAGAGGGCCGGTAGATGCACCGGTGACCATTGTGGAGTTTGGTGATTTTGCATGTGGTTTCACTGCCAAAGCCTATGTAACCATGGAAAAATTGATGGAAGACTACAGCGGGGATATCAGATTTGTATACAAGGATTTTCAGACAATGGAAGGCTGGTCTCCCAGTGCAATGGTAGCATCTGGATGTGCATATAATCAGAGTGAGGAAGGGTTCTGGTATTTCTATAACAGGCTGTTTCAGGGAAGGAATTCCAACTCGATTACCATGGTGAATATAGACTCGAAGGTAGTGGAGTGGGCAGGTGAGGCAGGTCTGGATGTAGATTCATTCAAAAACTGCTACAATACCCGGGAACCCATGCCGGAGATACTGGGAGATATGGAGGAGGGCAGGGAACTTGGGGTAACCGGCACCCCGACCTTTTTCATCAATGGCAGGAGGGTGGATGGGGTTCTGCCCTACCCTGCGTTTAAAGAGATTATTGATGCAGAATTATCAGGATTGGAGAAGCAGAAGTTAGGAGAAGAAAGCTAGGAGGAAGGAGTAATGGCAGTAGAAGTTAGAACGGTCAATCTGTCAAAAGAGGAGGCATTCGACCACCTTAAAGACTATTTTTCAGAAATGGGGGTTAAGGTGATTGGATATAAAAGACCAATTCACCTGCATGTCGAGTTCGGGCAGCGGCCCGATACATCCAGCAAAAGACCTCTGGGACAGGTTTTCATAACGATAAGAGAGAGGGACGGGAAAACCTATTTGATCTTTGATTTTGATTTTAAGCATGACCGATTCTTTGGTATTTTTTATCATCTGGTTTTCCTGCTGGGTGTCGGTGTCTTTTTTGTGTACAGTGCTCCCCGTACGTGGAGTTTAATCCCGCTGGTTCCTGTTCCATTTGTCCCTGTTTCTGCTGCATTGTTTATTGCAGTGGTGCTCGGTCTATTTGGTGCAGCTATCTACAGGCAGGCGTCGAGAACAAGGTCGAGGTTTATGAATGATGTGACCTCAGCCCTGCCGTGAGCGGACACCATGAGCTGACCACCTGGAAGCGGGGGAAGCGGAAAATTAAATATATCTGTTACATGAAACATGGATGAAAGACAGGGATAAGACAGGATATAGATAAGTGAGGATATTAGGATAGTTATGAGACCTTATGTAATATTAAATGCTGGCATGACCCTCGACGGGAAAATTGCATCAAAGACAGGCGATACGAGAATATCGTGCAGGGAAGATATAATACGTGTCCATGAACTCAGGAAAAGGGTCGATGGTATTATGGTGGGTATTGTCACTGCAATTAAGGATGACCCAAAGCTTACCGCACACAAGGCAATGACCCCTGG
>WAQR01000254.1 GCA_015520145.1 Candidatus Hydrothermarchaeota archaeon | reverse complement strand
CCTTTCAAACCCGATGGCACAAGACCGGTTTACTGTAGGGATTGCTATTCAAAACGAAGACCAAAAAGATACTAAGATAACGGATAATAATGCGAGAATAAGTTTTTAATTCTTTTCCATTTATTTTTATTTTATTTTAGGTACAGTTTTTAAAATTGTGTTATCTGCCAGAGGTTTCGCCAAGGTTTAAATCGGGGTACGGAAGGTTAACACCTCCTATGTGGAGCGAAACAATCTGACCTCACGGGGCTGCATCTCAAGGCTTGTCAGGAAGTCCTTGAATTTTAAGCAAAGAAGAACGTCTCCTCGATGCCAAACAGATTACAGCACAAATTGGGTTCATCTCAGGTATAGGGAATATCAACCGAAACAGCGGGAATCCTGAACTAAAACTCTATAATCTCTTCTCTCATATCCTTTAAGTCCAGAATACAGACCGTCCTTTTTCCAGTCAGGTAGCCACATGCCTCCCCGGGATTGATGACCAGGACACCATCCTCGATAGATGACAGGGGACTATGAGAATGCCCCCTTACGACCACGTCATATTTTCTGCTTTTAACCATCGAATCCACAAACGCTTCAATAGTACCGTGGTATACAGCAATCTTTTTACCGCCACACTCAACTTCTCTAAAATCTGCTATTGAAAATCTCTCCTTTAACACATCCTTTTCACCATCGTTGTTTCCAAACACTGCAAGGAACTCACCATCCAGATCCTTGAATCTGCTGGCAGTAAATGGCGAGATGAGGTCACCTGCATGGATGACTGTCGAGACCCCCCTCTCATTAAAGATACTGACCGCCTTCTCGATTGCATCAAGATTGTCGTGTGTATCTGATATGATTCCGATTTTCACCCTTACCACCCTTTTCTTACCCTGCCGTTACCCCCTCATCCTTTTACCTTACCCCGCTCCTCTTAATCATCTCGCCCACCTGGGCATCCATTCCCACAGGCATGATATGCACCCCTGCAAACCCCATCTCTTTAACCGTCCTGATAAGCTCTGCGGTCATATCGATGGTGGTTTCTTTTAGGTCCTTACTAGTCTCAAGCTGTTTTAGCATCTCATCAGGGATGCTGATACCAGGTACATATTTGAGCATGAACTTTGCCATCCCGATACTCCTAAGTGGTGCAAGTCCTGGGAGGATGGGTATCTCAAGATGTGACGTCTCCTCTTTTAGCCTTTCAAGTATCCTGACATCGTAAACACACTGGGTCTGGGCAAACTCTGCCCCTGCCTCTATCTTCTTCTCCAGCTTGATTATCTCAGGTTCTAGTGGGTCAAGACCCGGGCTTAATCCCACCCCGACATGCAGCTTGGGGGGGTGTTCGAGCTCCAGCCCTGCCCAGTTCTTCCCTTCATCCACCATCTTCCTTATGGTCTGCGTCAAAAGTACGGAATCGAAATCAAAGACAGGTTTCGCCTGAGGATGGTTGCCCATCCTGGTATGGTCACCTGTAAGGGCGAGGACATTTTTTATTCCAACAGCAGCAGCTCCAATAATATCGCTCTGGAGTGCTATCCTGTTCCTGTCCCTGCATGTGGCCTGGTATATGGCCTCAAGCCCCATCTCCTGCATGATAACACATGGAGCAAACGTGTTCATGATGACATCGCCGATCGGGTTGTCTGTGACATTTGCTGCCACGACATGGTCTTTTAGGCAGCTCACCTGCTCTTCAACTGCTTCCCTGTTTACGTCCTTTGGCGGGTCGATTTCGCCTGAGATTGTAAATTCCCTGCTCTTTACAGACTCCATGAATTTCGAGAACAACCTGTCAGCCAACCTGCTCCACCTCCAGCATCCTCATATTGGCCGACTTTACAAAGTCCCTTGCGGGCCTGATCTTTTTCATATTGTCGAGTCTGCCAAGCTTTTTGAGTTTTTTATAAATCAGTATCCATGCACACGGGACAGGGTGTTTCGATACCCTGCTCTGGCTGACCTCGCAGTTGCCTTTAAACACACCGCCACACGGCCCGTTCATAAGGCTCTTGGCACATCTGGTCACAGGACATATCCCGCCTGTAAGACCCAGGATGCAGTCACCGCACCCGATACACTGTTCGATATCGAAATCGCCTCTAACCCGCCTCTTTCCCATGAACATCGTATTTTGTGCTGGGATCACAGGTATCTCAACAAGGTTTGCAAGGTTCTGTACACCGACACCGCAGGCCAGACTTATCACCGCTTCCACACCGTCTAGATTATCAAAACCCTCTATCTCTCTTGAAACCTTTTTTAATGTATCTGCATCATTTAAATCCCTTACATCCTCTTCCCTGCAAAGATAACACTGCCTGTTTGCAATCCCTGTTATTACATCCCTGCTCCCGGCTTTGAGCTTCTCAGCGAGCTCTACGGTCTCCTTCCTGCCACCCTGGTGATAGAATGCGACACAGCCCCCGCAGCCTATGAGTGCTATCTTATTATAATCATGGTCGTCAACCATCGCCTCTATTTCATCAAAGGTTTTCTGCCTGGTAATAATCATCTTTATCACTCTCACTCCAAGATAGATTATGATAACTGTAATTTAAGTGTATAAGTGTAACTATTAAATATTATTAAATATATTTCTATCAGGTGAAAGTATTGCAGGCGGTCACATATTCAAAGAATGTATTCATACCACTGACAAACGCATGCAGGAACCGCTGCGGTTATTGCGGGTTCAGGGCTGCCAGGTCTACTGGGTCTACCAGGTCTGCCATATCTACTAGGTCTGCCGTATCTGCCAGGCAGGACATTCATATTATGAGAAAAGATCAGGTAAGAACCCTTCTAAAAGCAGGGAGAGAACATGGATGCAAGGAAGCGTTATTTACCTTTGGAGAACGGCCTGAGTCAGAGCCTCTGATAAAAGACAGGCTTGAGTCATGGGGGTATCAGAGCATAATCGAATATCTGTACGACCTGTGCGAGGAGGCAATTGATATCGGGCTTTTACCACATTCAAATCCAGGGGTGATTGGTGAGGACGAACTGAAACTTTTAAAAGACGTAAACGCGAGTATGGGGTTGATGCTGGAGAGTTCGAGCAGTCGATTATGTGAAAAGGGTATGCCACACGAATTCAGCCCCGGGAAAGCCCCTGAAAAGAGGATAGGTGTAATCGAGGCTGCCGGGCGGTTTAAGATACCGTTTACGACAGGGATATTGATTGGAATCGGCGAGACCAGAGACGAGATCACCGCCTCACTGCTGGCCATAAAAGAGCTGGATGACAGGTATCATCATATCCAGGAAGTGATAATCCAAAACTTCAAGCCAAAACCTAACACCCCCATGGAAAACCATAAAGAGCCTTCCATTGAACTGATGGTTGATGTCATAAAGACTGCAAGGGCGATGATGCCAGACATGGACATCCAGGTCCCGCCGAACCTGAACCCAGATCCAGAGAAGTGGAAAACGCTTTTAAAAAGCGGTGCAACAGACCTTGGTGGAGTCTCACCTGTCACAATAGACTATGTCAACCCCCTGATGCAGTGGCCAAGGATAGAGAGCATGGAGAAGGCAGTAAGGGACATGGGACTCACTCTTAAAGAGAGGCTCTGCATCTATCCCAAATTTATTAAAAGAGGATGGTATTCAAATAGGATAGATGAGTTAATTGAGAGATATGTAGATGAAGAAGGACTTGTAAGATGAAAAACCTCGTTGATATCTCGCCTGAAATCCAGGAGATCCTAGACGATGCCCTTGAGGGCAGGAGAATCAGTGAAAATGACGCCTTACGGCTGCTCAAAGCCAGAGGAGATGACGTACTCGCAATCGGGCTTGCTGCAAATAAGATTCGCGAGAAAAAGGTCGGAGATATTGTAACCTATATAGTTAACAGAAACATTAACTTCACAAATGTGTGCATTAACAGGTGCAGGTTCTGTGCATACCGGCGTGATGTAGACGATGCAGACGCGTATACCCTCAGCATTGATGAGATCCTGGAGAAAACAAAAGAGGCAAAGGAGATGGGTGCGACAGAGATATGTATCCAGGGAGGGTTGAACCCAAAACTTGATGCCGAATTCTATGCAGATATAGTCTCTTCGATAAAATCCGAGGTGGATATCAGCATACATGCCTTCTCACCGATGGAGATCAAGTTCGCATCTGAGATGAACGGCTGTGATGTAGAAGATATGCTGAAATATCTTAAAGAAAAAGGTCTTGATACAATGCCTGGGACGGCTGCTGAGATCCTGGACGATGATATCAGAGATACGATATGTCCTGAGAAGATCAATACTGCCTGGTGGACGAAGATTGTCAAAACCGCCCACAGGGTCGGGATTCTGACCACTGCCACAATGCTTTACGGGCATATAGAACGTCCTGAAAATCAGATAAAACACCTTAAGGTATTAAGAGATATCCAGGATGAGACCCGCGGCTTTACCGAGTTTGTGCCCCTGTCCTATGTGCATTTTAATGCACCGTTATTCCAGAAAAATAAGACAAGAGAAGGCGCGACTGGTATTGAGGATTTGAAAGTCCATGCTGTAGCCCGCATATTCCTTGACAATTTCAAAAACATCCAGGCATCATGGATAAAGCTTGGAAGGAAATTCTCGCAGGTGATGTTAAATTTTGGTGCAAACGATCTCGGCGGGACGTTGATGGAAGAAAATATCTCGCTTTCAGCAGGACTGCGTACAGAAATGATTACCAAAAACGAACTCGAGCGGATGATAGAAGAGGTTTCGAGAACCCCTGTGCAGAGAGATACTTTATATAGAAAACTGGCCGCAGTCCCTATGGAATAACCTGTATCCCGTCGTCTGTAATCTCGAACCTGTACGCACCTATGACGTGCTTTGTACCCCGCATTTTCCTGATAGATATCCTCCGTTCCTGAGAATCTGTGTCGAGTCTTAGTGTGAGAACCCCATCGAACATGAATGTTTCAGGCGGGAATACTGTCGTCCCTACATCTTCAGACTGCGCCTCTGTAATAACCAGTGTGGTGATATCGTGAGTTGCAAGACTCCCGGAAAGTCTTAATAGTTTTGTTCTCATATCAAAATCCGTCTCGGTATACATCCCCATTACCGACAGCGAATCCAGGACAAGCCGCTTTGCTCCAATATCTTTGATTGCATCCTCAAGATTTACAATCATATTTTCAACATCAAGCCCTTTTTTGAGTATCTCGTGATCCAGCTCGGTCTCCTGTATTCTGTGGGATACCGCATCAACTATTACAATCTTTCTCTGCTCTTCCAGCTCCTTCAGATTCCATCCAAAAGAAAGGATATTGCGTCTGATCTTTTGAGGGGTCTCTTCCAAAGTCACATATATCCCCGGCTCGCCATATTCTGTCGCTCCCTTGTATAGGTACTGGATACCAAATATAGATTTCCCGCTCCCTGGACCTCCCATAACCAAAATAGAATTCCCTTTTGGATATCCCCCATTTGCAAACAGGTGGTCGAAATCGCCTATTCCAGTTTTTGTAAATTCTATTTTTATACCTCCTTGGCATTACTTGTTATTCCTGCTGCTATCGTTCTATTGTTCATATCGTTATTATATAATTATTATATATTCCGGGTCATATATATCTGTTTCTGTCATAATCTGTCATGAGTGGCTTTGGGGGCAAAACTCGCCTGGGAATCACCCCCTTACGGTGAGGATACTACAAGGTATTACAAAACATGTGATATGAATTATGTCCCAACGAGCCCGTCCAATTAACCCTTTTATTTAAAAATCTTTTGTATAGTAGCGCCTGATATTTGGTCAATTCGATATGCATTATCGACATGTAATGTCTGCAAAAGAAGGACTGTCCAATTAAAATGGGGTTTTGAAGGTGTTAATTGGATGACCTCCATTCTCTTGCTCACATTCTCCCAAAGGTTTATAAATAACTGTTTTAAGAAATAATACAGCAGATGACAGGTGGGGTGAATGGCGAGCAAAATATTAAGCCCTATTTACAGATGGTATGAATGGAAACTTGAAAGAGATGTCAAGAAAGGCAGGATGCCTGAACATATAGGTATTATAATGGATGGTAACAGGCGTCTTGCCGAGAGGTTTGGTCTCCTCCCATGGAAAGGACACAAGCTGGGTGCTGAGAAAGTTGAGGAGGTTCTTGAGTGGTGTCTCGAATTGGGAATAAAAAATACCACTGCCTACGCGTTTTCTACCGAGAATTTTAACAGGCCAAAAGAAGAGGTGGAACACCTCTTTGACCTTTTTGTAGAATATTTTAACAAGATTGCCGATGACGAAAGAATCCATAAAAATAAGACAAGGGTAAGGGCGATAGGCAGAATAGAGAGATTCCCAAAGAGGGTAAGGGATGCTATTAAAAATGCTGAAGAAAAGACCAAGGACTACAATAATATGGTTCTCAATTTTGCCGTGGCATACGGTGGCAGGCAGGAGGTCCTGGATGCGGTGAAAAAGATTGCACTTGACATATCAAAAGGAAAACTCGATATAAATTCGATAAATGAAGATATTATCAGCCAGAATCTATATACCAATGGCCTGCCAGACCCTGACCTTATTATCAGAACGTCTGGAGAGGAACGCATATCCGGGTTCTTACTATGGCAGAGCGCCTATTCAGAGTTCTATTTCTGTGAATCGTTCTGGCCTGGTTTTAGGAAAATAGACTTCCTGAGGGCTATCCGTACCTTCCAACAGAGAAAAAGACGGTTTGGAAGATAGGCCAACATGGTGGCAGGACGTTACGTTTATATATCTGGGAATTCTATTTTTAATTGATATGAGAGTCATAAGCAAATCGAAAAGTGGGATAGATGTAAATGGGGCATTGGAACATGTATTAAGAGATATGAACGATGAGCTAAAGACTGTTGACGGGGTTATAACAAAATCTGATATCGATATCTCTGCAGGCCCTTCTGGAGCATGTGTTACGATTACCGTCGCAGTCAATGGGAGCGAACCCCGCCGTAAAGAGGTAATAGGAGTAAACAGGAAGGGAGTAAGTCGGGAGCATTCGATGCGGAAGGCCGCAGAGCAACTAAATAAGATACTGGAGGGTAAAAGTGGAGAGATATCAGATATATATACAAAGACGGTGGTATCCCCTGTACCCGGAAGGGTATACACTACGATAATCGCTGCCATAAACGAGGATTTCCTCGAAGTAGCCCAGGACGCCAATATCAGGAGACAGCGGATAAAAAAGACTCTCGAACTCTTAAATAACGACCCTTCCGCGATAAATGTGGCAAGGGTAGCAGAGGTATTCGGGGTTTCAAGGACGATGATATACAGGGATCTGGAAGTACTAGGGTTCAAACGTGCGGTATTTAAGGAAGAAGGGGGCGCTACCTGAGCTGAGCACTACCTGGGCACTATCTGAACCTATCTGAACCTCGCTCTTTTTGAAACCCTTTCTGGAACGGACAGCTTTCTTACAGGTCTTCCTTCTGTTTCGTTTTTAATCCGCTTTACAAGGTCATCTTTTTTCATTCGCTCCTGTCTCCCGTTATCTGCCCTTATCCTGACGGTTATACTGCCGCTTTCAATCTCTTTTTGGCCGATTATGGCGATATAGGGTATCCACTCCTTTTCCGCGTTTCTTATCTTCTTTTGAAGTGTAAGATTTTCATCGTCCAGGTCTACACGGATGCCCTGTTTCTTGATATCTTCGAGAAGACCCTCACAATATTCCAAAACGCTGTCATTTACAGGGATTATCCTGACCTGGGTCGGGGAAAGCCAGACAGGGAACATGGGCTTTTTACCTTTTTGTGATTTCAGCCACTCTGCCTCCAGGAGGGCGTACAGGTTCCTGTCTATCCCGCCGGAGATACTTGCATGGAGCATTAGGGGATGTCGTTTCTCTCCTTTTTCATCCACGTAACTGATGTCGAATCGTTTTGTATTCTCTACATCGATCTGGACAGTGGAAAGTGTAGCAGCCTTTTTTAATGAATCGTTCACACTGAACTCGAACTTCATTACGAAATAAAAGAACCGCTCGTCCCACAGTTCAATGAGCATCGGTTTCTTTACGATCTCGTAGAGAGCCTTTACAAAATCTTCGTTTTCATAGTAGAAGTCTTTGACAAACCTTATTGCGATATCATAGTCAACACCAAGGTCTTCCATCCACTGCATGGAGAGCCTGTACTGGTTTATAAACTCGCTTTTTGCCTGTTCCATGTCGGCACAAAGTGTGTGCATATCAGGCATTGTAAATGTCCGAAGCCTTTTGAGTCCTGAGAGCTCCCCGCTCTGCTCCCTCCTAAACGAATAGTGGGTGAGCTCATATAGTTTCAATGGCAGATGTCTGTGGGATATCGTCATGTCGTGTTTCATGAGGTACTGGCCGAAACATGCTGCAAACCGCAGGAAATACTCTTTTGCCCCTGATTTCACGACATACTGCCTTGCAGGGAACCTGTTCAGGTATCTGCTAAGCTTCGGGTGCTCGAAATCGTACATTATCGGAGTTTCCACTTCCATTGCACCATAATCGATGAGGATATTTGAAACGTGTTCTTCTAAAAGTTTTTTTATAAGCAGGCCTTTTGGATACCACCTCAGGTTCCCGACATCCGAGCCGGGTTCGTAGTCGACCAGTTCATGGGTTCTCATAAGCTTTATATACGGCGGCTCTTTTTCCATGACCCTCGTGCCGGAGGTCTCGTAGTCGTAAAATATTTTCAGGCTCGGGGATCTGGAGAAATCAAATTCTTCTGCAGGGATGAGCTTTCCGTTATCAAAGATGTACCTCTTTGATGTCAGTTTTTTCTCTGCCTTTACCGCTTCTGAAACCTTTTCTTCTTCTACTTCTCCCACATCTTTTTCTGTCTTCTCACCTGCCTCTTCGACTGTATCTTCGACTGTAATCTGTCTTGAAAGCTCTGAGAGGGGATGGCCTTTGCAGCTTAGATCGAATGCCTTGTACCATCCAAATGGAGCCCGTTTTACGTCGTAACCCTCTTTTAGGGTATTCTCAAGGTCTTTTAGGATATTTACTGCAGTGTCCGGCTTGCTTAGAGAAGAGCTCAGGTGAGCGTAAGGGTACAGCATGATGTTCTTTGCCCTGACCTCGTCAAAGACCTTTACAATATCAGCAGCAGCCCTTTTTACTACCGCGCCAGGATCTGATTCATCGCCCTTTTCGACCGCAATAAATGCTACAAGGGTCTCTTTAGATTCCTGTGATTTCAGTTCTTCAGGGATCTCTTCTGCAAGTTTTGTCTTGCTTTTCGTTTCGTATTTTATATGGTTTGCATGTATCAGGAGCATTTTCATGTTAAAACCTCGGATGTACCAGATATCAGATGTACCTGATATACCGGGTACGTTATGGCAGGTATTAACTTATAAAATTTGCTTTCATCAGACCCCATCAAATCCCATCAGACCCCTAATCAAACCCCATGATCAGATCGGCTTTGGGACATTATTATATCACCTATTCAACGACGTCCTTGGTTACCCCTTGACTATTGAAAAGCACTACCGGAGCAGCACCAAGAAAAAAGAAGGGACTACGACTACGTGTTCAGGCTAATCGACATAGAAACCGGGATGTATGTGGGGTTCGGGTACTCGAAAGTGAATACATATTACGTAAAATGGGCTGAGTCATACTCATCGAAGACCTCACCGCGCCCTGCAGTTCCTAAGATAATCCAGCACCTCTTTCATTCTACCTGTTGCCAGACCGATACAGGTATCTGCCGCACCATAATAAAGCCTGATATCACCAGTAGCCCTGTCGTATATCCAGCCGCAGGGGAATATCACGCCACCTACATCACCTGTTATCTCATACGATGCAGATGGACTCATAACCCAGTGGTCACACCTCCGCAGCACCCGCCACGGTTCGTCAATATCCAGCAGCGCCAGCCCGATGCGGTAGAGACAGCCGCCAGGCGTCTGCCGTACACCATGATAGAGGATGAGCCATCCGTCAGGCGTCTCCAGGGGCTGCGGGCCAAGACCTATCTTGCCTGAGTCCCAAAAAGCACCTTTTCTGGCAGTCATCAATAACCTGTGGTTGCCCCAGTGCCTGAGATCAGGAGAGGACGATATCCAGATATTAATCCCTTCTGGGAATGTTGAGACCGGCCTGTGAATCATCATCCAGCTGCCGTTGATACGCCGTGGAAAGATTGCGGCATCCTTGTTCTCAGGCGGCATCACAGGACCGAAACGCTTGAACTCACAAAAATCTTTTGTAGTTGCAAGACACACAACCGGCCCTCCCTGCGAATATCCCGTGTATGTGACAGCCCATACACCCAGTTCGTCAATCCAGGTCAGACGGGGGTCTTCTATTCCCCAGAGTTCCACTGGATAGTTCTCACTGTCAGGTGCCAGGATAGGCGCTCGATTGATATCCCAGTCGGTCACGCCATCAATACTGCGTGCTGCACCAAGATGTGAGATACCTGAACGATCTTCCACCCTGACCAGTAACAGGGTCTCGCCACCTATCATTGTTGCACCCGGGTTGAAGACCGAATTGACCTGATATGGCCAGTCGGCAGCAGAGAGGATGGGGTTCCCGGGATGCCGGCAAAACAGCTCTCTGCCACAATCGTCTGTATCTGTCACGTCCTTTACACTGTTTGCATTGCTGCCATTGCCATCAGTTACCATAACCATTTTGCCTCACATATTTCCTGTATTTCCTAACAGGCATCCATGCTGACATCCATACACAATACATACTCCATACCAGCATTCATACCCACATCCAATGGATTCAATTCAGGATTTAGAATTCAAAACTCCTGCGGGAGTTCGACCCGTTTTCCAGTTCGTTTTGCCTTCCTGGCCAGCCTGTAAGCCTCGGCATACTGTCTTGCAACAATCTCCCAGGAGACCTCCTCATCCAGATAGCGTTTCAGGTTCTCTCCAAGCTCCATACGCAGTTCCTCGCTGCATGCCAGGCGGATGACCTGTTCACGCAGCATCTTCTTGTTGGTAAAGAGGAGTCCGCCGTTGCTCTCAAGCGTCTGGGCAGTAAGTCCTTCCAGGGGTGCTGTGGTGATATAGGGTTTGTTCAGGGCGATGATCCTGGCAAGTGTTCCAGACTGGGTCTCGTCCATAGAAGGGAGTACAATGAAATCACATACCGCCATCACCTTATAATATATATCCCCGCGGGGAATGAACTCGAAATAGTGTGCCAGGCCTTTCTGTTCGAGTATCTCCACTTCTTTTTTATATTTCTTGTAATCGGGTTCATGTGCATGATCGCGCATTGATCCCGCTGCCAGAAGGTCCCAGTCCTCGCCTGTCCTGGACTTGATCTCCTTGGCAATATCCTCCCACATGGAAGTGAGGATATCCCACCGTTTATTTGACTGTATCCACCCCACCAGACCCACAAGATGCTGACCGATATATGGCAGTTTGTCAAGACCTATCTCTGAACGCAGTTTTGCAATCTCATCAAGACGCCAGCGCCGGTCAGGACGGGCACCGTGCGGGACTACCATGATATTTCTCGGTGTCTCCCACCCGTAGCCCGGGAACGTCCAATCAAGGCGCCATTTCTGGTAATGGCACTTGAAAAGAACCACATCAGCGCTCTTGCATAGGCTGTAAATGAAATTGGCCTCGAAGTTGCGCAGGCGCCCATGTACGGTGTGTGGTTCGACAACAATAGGCCACTTATCAATTGCATCGAGCATGGTCAAAAATCCCTTGTTACCGTCTCCAAGCCCTCTCTCATCCTTATACTCATAGAGCCCGTATTCATGTTGGATATGAACTACATAAGGCTTGAGTCTATTAATCTTCCTGGCAACAGGTTTCCACCAGTCCCGCCTGCTAATATCAATCAGGGGGAAGACTCCCTCGCCCTCACCGTCTGTATGGCTGATTACCAGGACTTTTCTTTCAGGGAAATGCTTCTGGATAAATTCCCGCGCCTCCTCGCAGAACGTGGCAATACCACAAAGGCGTGGAGGATAACTCGATACCATCACAATCGGTGAAGAATTCCGTTTACATTTGCCTTTCATATTTTTCATACCTTCATATAACCTCCTATTTATATAACTTCCGCTGAGTTATACCCTGCGGCAGCCGCGGCCTCAGCATCAGCCTCGGATTTTGCAGATTCCGCCTTTATCAGTGCCAGGAGCGCCATGAGGAAACATATCACAGATTCAGCACCCTGGTTGAGACTGGCACCGTTAGATTCTATGCCGTCAGCACATGCACCCGTGGCAAAATCGTAAAGCGGTACACCTGGACGGTTTCTGCCAAGAAACCATTCAAATGCAACATTTGCCAGTTCTCTGTATCTGGTTTTGCCTGTGACTGTGTGTGCCAGCAGGTAGGCCTCCACCAGATATCCGATATCGATCGGCTGCTGACCGTACAGGGCTTTTTCCTTGTTATTGCGGTTATACCAGCCCTTGTTACCGACTATATCAAAATATCCGTCATGATACTCTATTTCAGTGAGAAAATCGAGCGATTCCAGGCCGACTTCAAGGTATTCCTTTTTTCCGGTGATCTGGTATGCCAGCAACAGTGCCCGCGGGATATTGGCGTTCCCGTAGGTAAGCGCATCGTCGAACCAGCGCCAGTCTGGAGAAGAGTATTTCCTGTAGCGGGCCAGGAGCCTGTCAGCCAGCAGGTTGACGAGCCGGCGCATATTTGATGCACCAGGATACCGCTGCAGGAACTCATAGAGTCCTATGAGAGCATAGGCCATTGCCCGCGGATGGACGAGTTTTTCTACAGCAGGTGTGCTCTTCTCGAACATCTCTCTGGCAAGTGCCAGGTGGCTGTCGGTAGGGTTCAGGTTCACAACTACGCCAAGACCCCAGAGTGCGCGGCCGAGTGTATCTTCACTGCCCACCTTATCGGTGAATTTCCTCTGGTAGTCCATGAAATTATGAAAACGTCCGTCCTCACGCTGGGCATAGTGTAGAAAACTTAGATATTTCTTGGCTAAGAGCAGCGAACTCTCTTCTTTGAACAGACTGTAATGTGTAAGGACAACCACCAGTGCCCGTGAAGCATCGTCTGTGGAGTAGCCGTACCTGCGGTCAGGGACACCATGGGTTGCATGCTGGATTATCCCTGTATCGTCTGTCAGCATCTTCAGGTGGTCGAGCCTGACTTCTGGAAGGGTGGCCGGGGCTTTTGGTTTCCAGTAGCCGGGTGTGGCAGCTCTCTCTTCATCTGACAGGACCTCGTTGAAGAGGGCAACATATGCACGTCCCACTTCCTGCCAGATCATTCGCCGACCCAGGTTGTATGCATTCTTACGCATCTTGTGTCTTAGCCTGTCGTTTTCGATGAGCTCGATGAGTGCCATGGCCAGCCCCTTTGAGTCTCCAAAGTTCACCAGTATCCCTCTCTCATCTGCCAGCATCTCACGTGCATATGAGTATGGTGTGGATATGATTGCCTTGCCCATCCCAAGTGCATAAGACAATGTCCCGCTTACTATCTGTTTCCCTGAGAGGTTTGGGACTACGACGACGTCTGCCATCCCTATGAACTCGCAGAGACGCTTGATGTCCACGAACTTGTTGTGGAATATCACGTTCTGTGTCAGGCCGAGGTCACGGACTTTCCGTTCGAGGCTGATGCGGTACTCCTCGCCCTGATGTCGTTTGATCTCAGGATGGGTGGCACCGAGAACGATATAGACAACTTTTGGATGTTTCGCAACCACCGCAGGGAGTGCGTCCAGCACCACCTCTATCCCTTTTTCAGGGCTCAGTAGGCCGAATGTCAGGATGGTGAAACGGTCCTCTACCTTGAATAGGTCTTTGTAGAAATTCGGGTCGATGAAAGGGATGTCTGGAACACCGTGTGGGATATGATGGATCTTGGATGCAGGGATATCATAGTCTTCGGTCAGGATATGTTTCGCTTCTTTACTCATAACTACCAGTGCCCTTGAAAGCCTGGTCACGTCGATGAGGGCCTTCTTGTATTTCGGTTCGGGATCACGGATGACCGTGTGCAGGGTGGTAACTACTGGTTTGTCAAGGTGAGTTAGAAGGTTTGTGATATAGATTCCTCCAGGGCCGCCGAATATACCAAACTCGTGTTGTAGACAGACGATGTCTGTCCCTGAGAGATTGATGTATTCCGCTGCCAGCCTGTAGTCCTGAACCCTGTTCTGCTGGAGTTCAAATACAACCTCCTGGGGATATTTGTAGCCCTGTGGAATGTTGTTCATGGCGATGACTGTGTAGGCATCTTCACCGATCTCTTTCCCGACCGCATGGCTGAGGTCGTAGGTGAAGGTCGCGATCCCACAGTTGCGGGGAAGGTAGTTCCCTACAAAGGTGACCTGCATCCTGCCGATTCTCGTCCTGCTCATCCCGATAGGTTTTGCATTCATTTTATACATACCTCATTATATATACCTTATATACTCATTATTTACTACCGCATAACTAATTTGCGTTTCTACTATTTATAGCTAATTTTTGTTATCAGTGTAAGAGTCCAGGTGTCAGTGTATCAATACCACCCGTAGAAACCATTACTACCTGTAGAAACCATTACTCACAAACCATTATATTATTATTCATAACCGTTCCTTATAGAAACCGTTATATCTATTGTAAGTGAGATTAAGTCACATAATGAAAGGATTGCTTTTAGATCTGGATTATTACAGTGAGGAAGATAGGCCGATTATAAGGATGTTTTTTAAAGGAGAGGATGAGAACTTTGTAGCATTAGACGATTCTTTCTCTCCATATTTCTATGTCATGCCTGACGGGCCTGGCGAGACTGATAGCGGGCCTGAGGAGGTGAGGGAGAGGATACTTGGCGCGGATTTCGGTAAGATAGGGGTTGTGGACGTGGAAAAGGAGGAGAAGAGGTTATTTGGTGATACCATAACTGTTTTGCGGGTCGTGCTCAACCATCCCCAGGACGTGCCAAAGATAAGGGATGGGATAAGGGATATTGAAGGTGTAAAGGCGATATACGAGCACGATATACTTTTTGTGAGGAGGTACCTGATTGACAGGGGACTTGTACCGCTCTCATGGGTGGAGGTTGAAGGTGAGTGGGTTGATGGCGGTGTGGTGAAGGTTGATTCGATAAAGCCGGTGAAGCCAGGGGATGGAGGGGCTGGTGTGCCGCCCGGTGTGTCAGGGCTTAGTGTTCTCGCATTTGATATCGAGGTATACAACCCGAAGGGTGCTCCTAGAGGCGAGAGTGATACGGATGCAATAGTCATGATAAGCCTTGCATCGAATACAGGTATCAGGAAGGTGATAACCTGGAAAAGACCTGTGGGCAATATGGATTTTGTCGAGGTGCTGGATAGTGAGAGGGCGATACTTAAGAGATTTGCAGATATCGTAGCTGAGAATGATTTCGATGTGCTTGCAGGATATAATACAGACAATTTCGATTTCCCGTATATTAAAAAGAGGCTTGAGAAGCTGGGGATGGAGCTCCCGCTCGGCAGGGACGGGTCAGGGATTGCGATAAGGGGCAGGAAAGGCCTGCCTGAAGTGAAGATAACAGGACGGGTGCATATAGATATGTACCCTATTATCAAGAAGTCTGTAAGGCTGTCAAGTTATGTACTGGAGAATGTGGTAAGGGATGTGCTCGGGATAGAGAAAGAGAAGATTCCAGGTGATATGCTGTGGAAGTTCTGGGATGAGGGCAGGGAAAATTTTGAGAGGATGATAAGGTATTCTATGGAGGATGCAGAGGTGACACTCAAGCTTTGCGAGAAATTCCTGCCGCGGTACTGTGAGCTGGCAAGGATAGTAAAGCAGCCGCTTCACGATATTTCGAGGATGACGACAGGGCAGCTTGTCGAGTGGCTTTTGATGAGAGAGGCGTCACGCGGCGGGGAGGTTATCCCGAACAGGGTCAGCGGGAGGGAGGCCGCCAGGCGGAGAGAGGATTCGTATATGGGCGGATATGTAAAAGAGCCGAGAAAAGGGATATGTGAGAACCTGGCGGTTTTTGATTTCAGAAGCCTGTATCCGAGTGTTGTTGTTACGCATAATATCGACCCCTCGACATTGATTAAGAGCGGAGAGCGCGGAGAGGAGGGCGGAAAGGATGGAGAGTGTGATGAGAACAGAGCACCCGGGCTTGAGTACTGTTTTTCGAGGAGGCGGGAAGGGTTTATCCCGGCAATCCTTGAGAACCTTATTGAGAGGCGGATGGAGATAAAGGAGAGGCTGAAGAAGATGGCTGCTGGAGATAAAGTGGATACCGTGGATGTGAGGATGCTGGATGTCGAGCAGTATGCACTTAAGATACTTGCCAACAGTTTTTATGGGTACATGGGCTATCCGAGGGCGAGGTGGTACAGGAAGGAATGTGCTGAGAGTGTGGCAGCGTTTGCAAGGATGTATATCAAAAAGGTGATGACCGTTGCAAGGGAGGAGTTCGGGTTTGAGGTGGTGTATGGAGATACTGACAGCCTGTTTATCGTTGTGCCGAAAGAGGATCGGGGGAGGGCTGAGGAATTTTTGAAGGCCGTGAACAGGTCGCTGCCGGGGAGTATCGAGCTGGAGTACGAGGGATTTTATAAAAGAGGGATATTTGTTACCAAGAAGAGGTATGCCTTAATCGATGAGGACGGTAAGGTTACGGTGAAGGGGCTGGAGTTTGTAAGGCGCGACTGGGCGCCGATAGCCAGGCGGACACAGCAGGAGGTGCTGACCGCGCTTTTGAAGGGCGCACCGCCAAAGGAGGCTGCAAAGATTGTGAGAGATGCTATCGAAGATATCAAGAACAGGAATGTCTCGCTTGAGGATATCACGATATATACACAGTTGACGAAGAGCATAAGTGCATATAAAAACGTCGGGCCTCATGTCGTTGCTGCAAAGAGGCTCATGGAACATGGACGTGAGGTGGCACCGGGGATGGTTATCGGGTATGTGATAACCAGGGGGATGAAAGGTATATCTGAGAGGGCGATGCCTGTGGAGCTTGTGGACATCCAAGACTACGACCCTGAATATTATATCGATAACCAGATACTTCCTGCGAACCTGAGAATAATGGAGGCGGTAGGATATTCGAGAGGGTACCTGAAAGAGGGGATAAGGCAGGAGAGCCTGAGCAAGTGGTTTTGAGATACGTCCTGAAATCGTTTCTTCATGAAGATTACTGAGTTTTTTACTGAGTTTTGAAGCGAAAGGTTTTTGTTGTGGTTTTTAGAGAAAATTTGTAGAGCAGGAAATGTACAGGGAAAAGGACCTTATCGGAAAGGAAGTTATCAGTCTGGATGGTGAGGTAATCGGAGAAGTGATTGAAATCACCATGAGAGACGATTCCCCATATCTGGTGGTTGGAAAGAAGGGTTTTCTTGTATCAAAGAGCAGGATTTTAGAAAGTGAAAATACTGTTATTATCCCGTATTTTGAAATCGATACAGTACATGATAAGATAATGATTTCCAAAACTAAAGAGGAGATACTAAAGGAGATAATATAAAAGCGCATAATAACTTTTATATGCCCATCGATGCCACAGTAGATATTGAGAAAATGAATCTGCGATTGATAATCATTGTTTTCCTGATAGTGTTCCCTGAGGTCTACAGCCAGGGCGGCCAGGGTGCGGGTACCAGTTCTGTCGATGAACTGATAAAATACGAGGTGAAACCTGCAAATACCATCCTCTACATCTACCAGTATTCCAGAGGCTCGGTGAATGGGGATAATGAGAACCTTGTGCAGGAGGGGACTGCTACATTTTATACCCCTTACTCCAACTGGCTTGTAGGAGACCTTGATGGTGACGGTATCGATGAACTCGTAAAATACGAGGTGAAACCTGCAAATACCATCCTCTACATCTACCAGTATTCCAGAGGC
>WAQR01000253.1 GCA_015520145.1 Candidatus Hydrothermarchaeota archaeon | reverse complement strand
TTCGGTTTCTTCCGTTTCTTCAGTCTCAATTCATTGTCCTTAAATTCTGCGTCCACGTGCTTTAGGCTGTACAAAAGCATGAACTTATCTGCATATTTCACATTTAAATCCGAACCTGATAACGTTGCTTTTTCTTTTAATTTACTTGTAATTATCGGCTCGACCTTGTCATAGTTCTCGATTATTTTTATAAATGCCATATCTTTTTCGAGCTGTGCTACAATACGTTTAAGGGCATTTACAGCATTTCTGGAAAACGCTTCCAGGTCTTCTGTAACGTCTATATTCTTGACAAGGGACGGTATCTTCTCATCAGGTGACCATATCTTCTTGTAGGATTCGTCAAGATTGATGTCCCGTTCAAGTGCGGTAACCCTGGAATTCAACTGTGCTATAATATGGACGGTCGTATCCTTGAATTGTGTTTCCATATCACCTATAACATCAATAAGACCCGGGTCTTTAATCGAGGCCACTTTTTTAAAAAGGCCCATGACAGATTCCCTGTACTGTGCATCGACATGATTGTCTTTTTCGAGTATATCAAGGACGCACTTTATTGAACTTAAAAGTGTTGCGTGTTTTATATTAAAGACGTCGCTTATCATATCTTTTAGCTTGTTTCGGACATTTACAAGCTGGAATATCGCATAGTCAAAATCATCTTTTTTGTTCCGTATGTCAAGGATGGTCTGTTCGATATGTTTAATGTCGCTGGTATCACTATATCTTGCAGATGATGTGGATAACCTCGCCGCCTCTTCTATACAGTCATCGAGGATAGATATAAAATGTGTTGAGAGTCTGGATTTCTTCTCTATCATCTCTCTTAGGCTTTTTGCAGGCTGGTTGGTGATAACCCTGAACTCCAGGACCTTCTTCCCTATCTGGTATCCTGCAGAATTCAGTTTATCTATTTTCAGTTCAAGTTCTCTAATATATCTGCCAAGTTTCGGTTTGTAACTGCCGGCAGCAAGTGCCTCCAGACTCCTCAGTCTCTGTTCGGTTTTCCTGCTCTCCTGCTCAATGAACGTGAGCGTATATTTCTCTACTGACTTTGAAACCCTCGCAAAGTCCTCGTCATAGAACTCCAGTGCTATCAGATTGTTTTTTATCAGCTCGAGGTCCTTTAAAATCGAGTCCATGTTCATAAGCTCTTCTGCTTTGAGCATCAACCGCAGTGTGTCTGCATGATCTTTTTTTATCCTGACAAGTATCTCTGTTTTTAATCTTTCAATAGGTTTGTCTGTCTTGGTCTTCCACCAGGTATAGAGGATGCTGCCAAATATTGTGAGTATAAATACGGCAAGAACGAAATATGTTACTCCTGAAACACCGAAGTTTATAAGCAGGGCGAATCCGATTCCAAGAGAAATTAATACTGCCAATACTGCTACTAGATATTCATTCATGAAATGCACCTGTTTTTGTTACATCGTTTCACATCATCACATCGTTTCGACATCGTTTTCGTTTACAAAATCCTTCTCGTATTCTTCAAGCACTTTAAGTGAGACATCTTCGTATTGACCTGCCAGTTGGCTCAGTACTCTTAGCTGGTTTATCTGATTCGGGCGGTAGGTTAAAAGGACGGTGGCAGTTGCAATATTCCTCTTTGTAAGTGCAACACCGAAATGGGTTTCTCCTAATCTTGAGCGTTCTTCCATAACCTTTTTTGCCATGCCGGTATTGATCTTGCCTGCCTTGGACAGATAGGCTGGCGGGAGTCTTAAGAGCACAAGGTTCTTTTCTGCGTCCTCGACCCTTATGTCTTCTACAGACAGTTTCATAAAGGAGCGGTATAAAAGGCTTACAACATCTATCTCTTTATAACCTCGTATCGGGAAGATGTAGTGGAGCAGGTCCCTGGTCTTTTCGCTTGCCCTTCCAAGGCAGGCAAAGCCCGGGCGCTGTTTTTTTCCGAATGTAAACGAGGTGGCGGATATCATGTCTTTTAAGTCGATTACAGGCGCGTATCCCTCAAAATCCCCGGGGTTTATCCTCTCAAGGACGGTTCCGATAACAATGTCTCTCAGACTCCTTGCGACATATTCGTTATATCTCTGGAACAGCTTTTCTGTACTCTCTGCATAGGCGAGTTTTTGATTGTCAACGAGTACGATGGAATCCACGTGTTCTGTGAGGATGTTTAGACTCTCGACCGCGTTTTTTGCTGTAAGTCCGCCTTCGTGACTTGCCGGGAGTACTACGACGGCAATCACCGGGATGCCCATCTCTTTTAGGACCTTTGCAATAACCGGGCCTATCCCGCTCCCTGTCCCACCGCCGAGCCCGAATACTACAAAGGCCACAGGAATGCCGACACCTTTGTCTTCTGCACCCTTTACCCTGGCCCGTTCGATAATCATGTCCCTTATAGTATTTTCATGCCGGATCGCGTCTTCCTCTGCCTTTGCCCTGTTTTTGCCGTACCCGCCGCTTACAAAGTGTTCGAATCCGTTCATCTGCCCGTCAATGACCCCCCTGTCCCTCGACATCCCAACCCAGTGCTCCCGCTTTAAATATTTCAGGGTCTGGAGGTCCATTGTGGCTGAGTTTATTGCTATCGGTACTGCTACCTTGGACATATTCTTGTCATAAAAGGCAGCGTCTACAATGCCGCCTCCACATTGTCCGACTCCTATAAATGTATATGGCATTGACTCACGATATTACCTCA
>WAQR01000252.1 GCA_015520145.1 Candidatus Hydrothermarchaeota archaeon | reverse complement strand
GCTTTTTGGGGTAGAACCGGATATCTTTACAGTAGCAAAGGCGCTCGGAGGCGGTTTCCCGATAGGTGCGATGCTTGCAAAACCCGGGATCATGGATACCTTCAGAGCGGGTGACCATGCATCAACATTTGGCGGCGCGCATCTGGCGTGTACTGCTGCAAAGGCGGCACTGGAAGTTATGCTTGAAGAAGACCTCGCAAAAAGGGCAGGAGAGCTTGGTGGGTATCTAAAGGAGAGACTTGAAACATTAAAAGAGAAGCACTCCATTATAAAGGAGATCAGGGGGCACGGGTTGATGGTCGGGATGGAGATGGATATCCCATGTTCCGACATCGTGGACCTGGCCAGGAGAAGAGGATTATTAATAAACTGCACACACGACACAGTGATAAGGTTTCTGCCTCCACTGGTCATCGAAAAATACCAGCTTGACAGGGCTTTGGAGATACTGGATGAAGTGCTGGATGAGGCTGGTATAGATTGTATATAGAGAGAAAATATATATAAGTAGGACATAATAAGCTATATCTAATATCTCTAAGCTATATCAGGATAAGCTGAATCAGGACCCATGGTAGATATGGACAAGGAACATCGTATTAGCATCTGTATATGTTCAGGAAAGGGCGGCACAGGGAAGACCACAATTACCACAAATCTGGCAATGGCACTGGTCAATAGGGGACTCTCTGTTACTGTAATAGACGGCGATATTGAGATGGCCAATCTCAGCATATACTTCGGTGTCGATAAACAGGTGCAGATGACCCTCCATGATGTCCTTTCCGGGCTGGTGCCAATAGAGGATGCCACATTTATACATCCTTCAGGGGTGAAGATTGTAGCAGGTGCAATAGACCTGGAGAGGATAGAAGGTACTGAAATCGGGAGGATTGGAGAGATCATAAAGGACCTCGCTACAGATTCCGACGTCCTCATAATAGATGCACCAGGAGACCTCCTGCTATCCACGATTTACATGACATTTACACAGAAGGTGCTGTTCGTTACAGAAAAACACAGGGCATCAATAACCGACTGCAGTAAGGTGATTCACAAGTCCAGGATACTGAAAAAAGACGTAATTGGTGTGGTGATAAACAAGGTCACAAATATCTCAAAAGAAGAGATACTCGACATCAGGGAAAAACTCTTCTCAATACCAATCGTCGGGGTAATAGAGTATGTAAAACATCTCCCTGATATGTACGTATCTGAGATGAAAAACAGCCAGCCAAGTATTCAGATAAACAAGCTCGCAGACAGGATACAGGAAATCATGAAGGCCGGGGAGAAATACGATGTCCTGGAACAGGTAGATAAAGGCATCGACATCACAGGCAAGATGCTTGACCAGCTTAAAAAAGAGGCAGGGGTATAGATTAAGGGAGATATAAAATAGATAAGAGCTGGTATGGAATATTGTATAGGTTTTAGTTTTAAGAGCTTATAGCGCTATGCGCGCTATGTTGCTGACTATCAGCCTTACGCAACAGAACGTAGAATATGCTCCCGCCCTCAGGATTGTCTTCCACCCAGACCTTACCTTTGTGCAGCTCGACTATGCGTTTCACTATTGCAAGACCGAGCCCTGTACCCTTGACCCCTTTCTTATCCCTCCTCTTGAACCTGTCAAAGATATCCTCTTTATCACTGTCGGGTATCCCGTCACCGTAGTCTTTTACCATGACACGCCAGTTCTCTCCGACATCTTCTATATCCACAACAATTCTGCCACCGTCAGCTCCATACTTTGCAGCATTTGTTAAGAGATTGACAAACACCGCGCTGATAATCGGGCTTACAAGAGAGTAACATTTACCTTCTGCCAGGTATTCAATAGTTATATCTTCACCCAGCAGGTATTCGCTGTCTGCAATGACCCTTTTTAAGATGGCATTGATATCCAGTACTTCGAAATCCAGTTCATCAAGACTTTCAACCTTGGCATAGGTCCTGGCATTCCCTATCATGGTGGTCAATTTGGCTGCCTGGTCTTTTATGATATTGATGTCCTCCTTCATCTCGCCGCACTCCTTGTCCAGGAGGAGTGACGCGCAGCCATATATAACTGTTATCGGGTTGTTCAGGTCGTGAGCGATTATGTCTGTAAACAGGTCTTTGAGTTCATTTGAGCGCTTGAGCTGGTGTGCATAGTCCCTGAGTTTCTGCTCCATATCTCTCATGTACTGGATTTCGATATTTTTAGAAGATATGACGCGCCTGGAATAGTTCTCCAGCGCCTGGTCGACCAGCCTGTCCTTTGTGATATCCACCATTGAACAGACAATCCCTGACGGTTCTCCTGAACTGTCTTTTATTAATACTGTGGAAAGCATGACCTCTTTGGGTTCGCCATATTTTGTCTTCAAATCGAACCCCTCATTCCTAATCCCGTCACTGCGAAGCGTCCTCCTTATCAGGTCGTTCACCCGTTCCTTTGAGATGCAGTCATAGTTTTCGGCCTCCCTTCTGCTATATCCTGTCAGCTCTTCTAAAGCCGAGTTCCACAGCCTGAGATTCCCATCAAGATCGAAATAAGCGGTGGCAGGCGGAACGCATTCTGTAACCTTCCTCTCAGTGATATCCTCGAGGACCCCTGTTGCAGACGTATCGTCTTTGTGTATATATTTGATCCGAACCCGCCTTGTCCCCCTGCCCTTTGTTTCCAGGTATGTCTCCCCTTCAAAGAACGGGTCGCTGTCCAAGAGCATGCGGTTTATACCGATGTTGCGGATATCCTTTTTTGTGTAACCTGTCACCCTCACAAATACATCATTGACCTGGATCAGGTCCCCCTTCTCGTCTATTGTAAAGAGGGCGAGAGGGAAATTCTCGTATCCCTGTTTTGAATCAAAAATGGATGTAATCCGCTCCATGTTAGTATTTTGACACCAGGATATAAAACACTTACGGACAGGTGTCAGACAGGTGTCTGTATCTAAAAAATAATATCAGGTCAGATTCAGGGAGATGGTATCATCAATCTTTAATACCCCATTTTCAATATCCTCTTTTAGCCCCTGGATCTTCTCATTGAGCATGCCTTCCTGTCTTGATATTGAATCAAGTTCTGCTGTTATCTTTTCGATCTCCCTGGTGTTATTTTCAATATCTTCTGCAAGTCTGTCACAGGCAGCTTGAATATCCAGTGAAACCAGTTCTTTTTTGATACCCTCTCTTTCCATCTCCAGCACCTTCAATCTGGATTTAATCTTCTCTAAACCGCCTGACTTGATATCTGCAATTTTTGGCATTACCTTTTTCTTCTCTTTAGGACTTAACGAGAGCGTCCCTCTTTTAATCGCCTTCTCGATTCCGGCAATAATCTCATATATCACAGGACATCCGTCGGTTTCTGACAGGAATGCCCCTGCGGGATCTTTGATATATTTCTTGATTCCATCCTTATTCTCAAACTTTATCTTTCCATCATCGACCACTTTTCCAAATTTACGAAATGTCCTCGACAGCGGCCCAAGTATATTCAGGGCACCAGCCTTCACCCGGGCAGCATTCTCTTCGTTCTTTAAAAGACACTCATTTAAATCCAGGCATTTTTTAAATGCGTCGCTTTTTTCTATCTCTTCCTTTTCATTGCTCATCCTTTTAATATCTTCTTTAAGGCTGGATATCTTCTCTTTTAATACCAACTTCTTATCTTTAAGCTTGTCAAGTTGCTGCATGCCCATATTAAGCTCGGTTATATCAGAATCGATGTCCAGGAGAGTTTTTCTATCTGCCTTTCGCTCCTCCAGCACTTCGCCGATTTCGTTTACAATATCTATTATTCGATTCAACGCCCCACCCAGTTTCATGACCTCCTCTTCAAAAGACATTGCCACAATCCTTCCCTTCTTTTCCTGGATCTTCTGGATCCTTTTAAGTGAGTTTAAAAGGGCTTTGTAATACTCCTCGAGTTCGTCAAGATTTCCAGGCTCTTCCAGGTTAATGGTACCCAGACTTTCAAGCAGGCTCTTTACATACTGGGGTTTTGATGTAAGAATCGGTTTATAGACCCTGTCTTTAATCTCGTCTGGAAAATCATGGTTCTTCAATTCCTCAACTTTTTCTTTTGCATCATCCCTGGCATTTTTTATCTCCTCTATAAGCGGGCCGACATCTTTGATGTCTTTATTTTTCGTCACAATCTCTTTTTTTATAAAATCTTCGATATCTTTCAGGCTAAATTCCCTCCTCGTTACCTGGACTTCTTTCTTTTTGAAAAACCTGTCGAAAAATCCCATGCCAGTTATTTTATACCAGAAGTATAAAAATCATTTGTTCGTCTATCACCTATATCACCCGGGAAGGATATCACCTAGGTTCGGCTAAAAACTGCTAAAAAAACTGCTAAAAACCATGCAATATCACTATCTCAACTTCAAGCACAGCCCCTATCGGCACAAAAATTTTAAATATATGTTGGTTTAATTCTAGCTGGTAAAGTCGAGTC
>WAQR01000251.1 GCA_015520145.1 Candidatus Hydrothermarchaeota archaeon | reverse complement strand
TGCCTATGTGGAACAGGGACAATAAGGCCAGTATTACATAGATCCTGGTAAACCTATTCATGATGCTCGACACCCATATCTCCGCTGTACCGGCAGATTCGTGCCTGGAGAAGGACAGGGAGATATAAACACAGGCAGAGATAACATAGGAAAAGGAAGAAAAGGAGCGAGGCGGCATCTTGTCAGGCTCAATTCGAGACCGACAGGGCTGGACTTGCAGTAATTGGAGTACTTACAGTAATTGATTTAGAGACCTCTGACCGGGCGGGCGGTATGGCAGGATTTGGTGATGGTGGCTGATTCTATCCTGCATCAGCCGCCCTATAAGTCACTCTCACCTACTCACTCGCTTTCCACCCTCGGTGCAAGGAGAAAACTGAGTCTCGCACTGGGTCCAAGAAAATCCATTTTCACAGGGATATTCTCGCCGAGATGTATCTTTATAGAATTTGCAATATCACTTGCCTTTATCATATCCTTTAGATACTCTATAGAATACATACTCTGGCATGTATTCTTCACTTCAAGTGCAATAGCTTCGTCCCTGGATATCCTCACTTCAACGTTTCCAAGGTCGCCCTTTGCAATAATATACAGGTCGTTCTCATCGATTTTGAATATCACGTGGTCACTTACAATCTCTGCATCTTTTATCCCCTCGCTTACCAGGGATGGACTGATCTCGACCCTGGCTGGAAAATCGAAACTCGGGACATTTATCTCCTCTCCCACAACCTCTATCAGTGGTAAACTGAACCTCCTGGTTGACGAGTTTTTGAACTTTATATTCAGTACATTATCCTCTTCATCGAGTTCCAGGACAATCCTGTCACTGGTACCCGCCCTCTTTAATATTGTATCAAGCCTGTCCAAATCGAGCCCCAGGACGACTGGGTCGTCAACATTAAACTCATCAAAAACATCATTTTTCAATTCGAAATCAACAAGAGCCACATGTGCCGGGTCCATCGCCTTCAATCGGATACCTTCTTTATTTACTGTCACTCCTGCCTCATCTATCATATTCGAAATCGCATCTATTGAAGATTTCAGCAATTTTGCATCTGTCAATTCTGCTTTAAACATTGTCTTCTTTCACCCCCGGGTTTGTTTCAAAATGTCTTTTACCTGTTCATATAATTCTAAATCAAGTTTACTCATGTCCTGTATCAGCTCCGCATCGAGTTCCAGTTCTTCTTCTTTTCTTACTCTGCCAATCACTCTTATAAGTTTTCCCTCTTCTGCATTGGCAAATTGGTCAGGATTTGCAAAAAACACACTAATCCTTCCAGTCCCATCATCCATTATCAGGGAGCTGTTTACCTCATCTCTGCCTACAACAGTTCCAAGAACCTTTACCCTAAAATCTTTTTCACATATCTCACTGATGGTTCTTTCAAAAGCAGGTAATCGCTTTGTGCTCTCCATCTTTTTATCTTATATCAATCCAATATAAAAAGTTATAGTTGGCGATATTGCTTCTGTTCATCCGGGCGCCATCCGGATGTCATCCGGGGGTGTTATCCGGGAGAAGATTGGGAGAAGATTTTATCTCAAAAGGACTTCCCTTTCTCATATATGAAGATGCGGTTTATATCCCCGAGGTCTTCCCATCCGCGAAAGAAAAATTCATAAGAGGCGATACGTGTCCCTGTTTTTAATTCTTTTACAAGTTTTGGTATAAGGAGTTCCTGTATCCTGTGATTCAGGTAAAGTGCCAGGACATCAGCATTTGCAACAGCGTATGGTTTTTCTCCATCTCCCTCATGCGCCCAGTATTCTGATGAGAATATATCATCGCAGAATATCTTCACCCTGCCTTCCAGACCTCTCTCTTTGACCTTTTCTCTGGCGACCTCAACAAGTTTCTCGTCAATCTCTATACCGACGCAGTTTGCTTTGAATTCCTCTGCTGCAACTATCAGGATATTGCCTTCGCCGCACCCCAGATCATAAACTGTCTCACCTGGCCTGACATTAACTGCCCTGAGCATCTCCCTTGCCATTTCAGGGGGTGTTGGATGATACGGTACCAAAAGTTTTTCCTTTGTTTCCATTGTTTCCACCGTGTTTCACCTCAACCTTTATTCAATATTATTCAATATTTCAATATTTTACTCAATATTTATAAAAGGTAAACGGCCGGCAGTTACCTCATCTGCCTCATCTATCTCAACCCTTTTATTTAAAAATCTTTCTAATTTTTTTATTTGGCGGGTCGAATTGGCTGGTCGAATTTGTCGATATCAAAAACATGTCTATCTGGCCACAGTGTTATCTAGTAATCATCTCAATTATCTCACTCTAAAAAGAAAAAGTGTAAGTGACGGAAAGTTTTTAAGTTGAGTTAGGCGACAGTTTAAAGAACAAAATAGAGATTGAAATGGAGATTGAAATAATATGAACGGTATGAACGCAGTTCAAAATCAAATACCCGGTATTAATAAAATCCCGCATATATTTGATACTATATTTGATACCAAAAATATAGAGAGAGATTGGTCCTTTGCCGGGTGTAAATTCTCAGATACAGGCAAATGGACACATGATTATCATCGATATCCTGCAAAATTTATACCACAATTGGTTGAAAAATTGATGGACGTATATATAACTATTAAGGCGGCTCACATAAATGACCCCTTTTATGGTTGTGGGACGACAATTGTTACAGCAATATCGAGGGGATTTAAAGCAAGTGGAACAGAGGTTAATAAAATCGCCTACAAGATGACTAAAGTAAAATCAACATCACTAGAACCAGCATATCTTAATAAGAAAATATATCAATTTTTATCAATAATAAAATTTTTAGATAATGATCAAAAAAAATTATTTCACAGAGAAAATGAAAGTTATAGAATCTTGAAGCATGGTGGTAAGTGCTGTTATGTCATTGGGGATACAATATTAAAAGGAGTAGATATATTAAATGCAGAGGTCTTTGCAGAAAGTTTACAATATTCAGGTCTTAAACTCGACAGGGTTATAAAAAGAGAAATACCTTCAAAAATGCTTCCACAAAATAGGGATGAAGAGACAGGTAGGCTTGCAGATAATGATAATGCAGACTCAAAAGCGTATCCTGTTGAATATATCGTGATTGGCCTAAAGGAGTAACGAATGATAGAGAGATAGTGAGTGATGGAAATAGATTTTATAAAATTGAAAATTCTTACTTAAGTGATTTATTATGTACGAAATATCAGACAATAAACAGCTCGCCCCGGGTTACAATCTCCTGAAAATCAATGCTCCTCTGGTAGCTGCCAGGATAGAACCCGGGCAGTTTGTCGTGCTGAGGATTGATGAGAGAGGTGAAAGGATACCAATGACTGTATGCGACTATGACAGAGAGGAGGGTATCATCTCTATGGTAGTCCATGCAGTTGGAAAGACAACAAAAAGGCTTTCAATCCTAAAGCCCGGGGAGAAGATACTCAATGTGGCCGGGCCGCTTGGTGTTCCAAGCGCAATAAAGAAATACGGGCATGTCGCGGGCGTCTGCCGGCAGGGGACTGCCGCTGCCCTGTACCCGATTATGAGAGCCATGAAAGAGGAAGGCAACAGGGTGACTGTCGTAATCGGGGCAAAGAGCCGGCGTGAGATAATATTCGAGGAAGAGATGAGAGCGTTCTGCGACAGGGTTATAATAAAGACCGACGACGGGTCTGCTGGAAGCAGGGGATACGCCGTCCATGGCCTCACCGAACTCCTCAAAGAAGATAGGGCAGACCTGGTTATGGCAATCGGCCCGACAACCATGATGAAGACTGCATCAAAGATTGCCATCGCGCATGGGGCAAAGGTTCTGGTCAGCCTCGGTGCAATCATGCTGGACGGTACAGGGATGTGCGGAGCATGCAGGGTGACTGTCGGCAGAAAAACCAGATTTGCCTGTGTTCAAGGGCCTGAATTCGATGGCAGTCTTGTGGATTTCGACGAACTTAAGAGGAGGCAGAGGATGTATCTGAAGGCTGAGAAGATCTCCCTTCAAGCCTTTGAAAGAGAAAAAGAAACAGAAACACAAAAGACAGACCGATAAGACAGACCGATTGGAGAGACTTGATAGATTAGAGAGATTAGAGAGATTAAAATGAAAAGAAAAAGGGTCAGACAAAAAAAGCAGCACCCAGGAGAGAGGATAAAAAATTTCGATGAGGTGGTAATCGGGTACACCGAGAAGGATGCTGTAGAAGAGGCCAGGCGCTGCCTCCAGTGCAGGGACGCAGGATGCAGGAAAGGCTGTCCCGTGGAGATAGACATACCTGGATTTATAAAATTTATAAAAGAGCGTGAGTTTGGCCTGGCATTGGAAACCATCAAAAAGAACAATTACCTGCCGGCAGTGTGCGGGAGGGTGTGTCCGCAGGAGGTGCAGTGCGAAGGGCGGTGCATCCTCAAAAAGAAACAAGAACCCATCTCGATAGGAGGGCTTGAGAGATTTGTAGCAGACTATATGCTGAAAAGAATGCCTGGACAAAACCCGCCGATTGTGCCACAGGTTAGTAGGACTGGGAAGAAGGCAGCGGTTATAGGTTCAGGCCCTGCCGGACTGACAGTTGCAGCATCACTATCTGAACTTGGCCACAGTGTGACAGTTTTCGAAGCACTGCACGAGCCTGGAGGTGTCCTGGTCTATGGCATCCCTGAGTTCAGGCTCCCGAAGAAGATTATCAAAAAAGAGGTCGAGTATATCAAATCACTTGGTGTGGATATCAAAGTGGACGTAGTTATCGGGAAGACCCTTTTTATCAAAGACCTTTTTGATATGGGATTTGATGCGGTATTCATAGCCACAGGCGCGGGCCTGCCGAAGTTCCTTGGAATTCCTGGTGAGAACCTGAATCAGATATATTCTGGAAACGAATTCTTGTTTCGAATAAATTTCATGAAAGCCTACATGTTTCCTGAATACGATACGCCTGTAAATGTGGGTGAGAGAGTTTTTGTGATAGGCGGCGGGAACGTCGCGGTTGACTGCGCCAGGTGTGCCAGGAGGATGGGTGCCAGGGTAACTGTCTTATACAGGAGGGGCAGGGACGAGATGCCTGCACGCAGTGAAGAGATTAGACACGCAGTAGAGGAGGGCATTGAGTTCAGATATCTCGTAAGCCCGGTAGGATTTGTCGATGACGGGAACGGAAATGTAGAAGCGGTAAAATGCATCAAAATGCAGCTCAATGACCCTGACAGGACAGGGAGAAGGAGGCCTGTACCTGTGGAAGGGTCAGAGTTTGTCATTGAAGCCGATACCGTGATAATCGCAATCGGTCAGAGTCCAAATCTTCTTGTATCTGTTGCAACCCCTGATCTTGAGGTGTCCGGGGATGGAGTGATAAAGGTTGACGGAGATGGCAGGACATCGATGAAAGGCGTATTTGCCGCAGGAGATATAACCACAGGGACTGCGACAGTTATAAAGGCAATGGGTGCAGGAAAAATAGCTGCAAGGGCGATGCATGAATATATTGAACGGAAAGGAAATGGAAGGAAGGAAATAGCAGGAAGGAATAGGACGTGAATAGGAAGTAATAAAGTAATAAATAGAGGTAATAGATATTGAAAGGAGGTAAGATATGTACAGGATATCAGTTATTCCAGGAGACGGGATAGGGCCGGAGATTATTAGCGAGGGTATCAAGGTCATTGAAGCGGCGGGAGATGTGACAGGCATAAAATTCGACTGGAGATACCACCCGTTTGGTGCAGACCATTACCTGAAGACAGGCGAGGTTCTGCCGGACGATGCGCTTGAGGAGATGGAAAGGACAGATTCGATATTCCTTGGTGCTGTCGGCGACCCCAGGGTTAGGCCGGGGATACTTGAGAAAGAGCTGCTTTTGAAGATGAGGTTCTATTTTGATCAGTATGTCAATCTTAGGCCAATCAAGCTCTATCCTGGTGTGCCATGCCCGCTACAAGGCAAAGGGCCTGAGCACGTGAACTTCTATGTCGTCAGAGAGAATACCGAGGATTTCTATGTGGGGATTGGCGACAGGTTACGCGACCCGACACACAGGTCTGTCCTGGAGATAAAACGAAAGATTTACGAGGTCAGGCTTGATATCGATATAACCCAGGGCGGGAGTGAGGAGATGGCATATCAGATCGGTGTTATCAGCAGGGAGGGCACAAGGAGGATAATGGAATTTGCGTTTGAGCTTGCAAAAAAGAAAGGTAAAACAAGGGTGACCGCTGTTGACAAGGCAAATGTTCTAACGAGTGTTTACGGGCTGTGGAGAGAGGTCTTTGAGGACGTGTCCGGGAACTATCCTGGTATCGAGACAGAATTCAATTTTGTTGATGCCGTAACAATGTGGTTTGTGAAAAACCCTGAATGGTACCAGGTGGTGGTGACGCCCAATATGTTCGGGGATATCATAACAGATCTCGGGGCAATGATTCAGGGCGGGATGGGACTTGCACCAGGAGGGAATATCAATCCCTCAGGAATCAGTATGTTCGAACCCATCCACGGCTCAGCGCCCAAGTACAAGGGGATGAACAGGGCAAACCCGATTGCCACAATCCTTGCAGGGCAGATGATGCTCGAACAGCTCGGCGAGCAGGAAACCGCGGATATTGTCGAGAATGCAGTAATCGAGGTCTTAAAAGAAGGTAAGGTCAGGACATATGACCTTGGCGGAAGCTCGACGACCAGTGAGGTGGGAGATGCTGTTGTGAGAAAGATTGAGGGCGGGTAAGGGAGTAGGGAAGTAGGGACGGGGTCTGGAAGAGGTCTGGTTGTTTCCCTTATTCCCTCACTTTATCCTTTACCCTATTCCCTCATATACTTCACAAACACTACAATAGCAATCACAAATACTAACACAATCACCGCCCACAGTATCCATGGACGTTTCCCTCCTTCTTCTGGTGGTGGGGTTTCAGGGGGGGTTGTTGTCGGCGGCTGTACGGTGGGGGGCTCCAGGGTAACTACCGTCGGTGGAAGTGTGGTTGTTGTAGTGGTGGTTACTCCCGGTTCTCCTTCTTCAGGTGGTGTTGTACCTCCATCTTCACCGGTAGACGGGGTGTAACCTGAATCACTTTCCCCTGTAATCGAGAAGTATGAAAATCCCGGGGTCTCTGCCCTGAAATATGCCCAGCTGTCATCTTCTTTTATGAATCTGGTGTCAAGCTCGGTCCAGTCAGTAGTGTATCTGTGCATCCTGACGGTATCCTGGCTGATGTCGTTTGTTTCCAGCCATGACCTGTTGACACGGAAATCTAAACTGGCGTTTTGGACGTAGTTGTCTTTGTTATATTTTACTTTGAAGTACCTGTAGACAGATCCACCTGGCTCTGCCATGCTTGACCAGGGTTTTTTGTCATAGTCTGTGATGGAGAGCATTGAGGAGTAGATTTCCTGGTTTGCAGTAAATGATAGCCCTGTAAGATATGGGACGTCTTCATCATTGATATCCAGTGAGGCCATTCCACCTTTCGATACGTCCTTAATATATGTGGAGAATGATGTCGGCGTACCTCCGCCGCCTCCACCTCCACCCCCTC
>WAQR01000250.1 GCA_015520145.1 Candidatus Hydrothermarchaeota archaeon | reverse complement strand
TGTTTTAGACCCTTTTTGCGGGACTGGAACAACAAATCTTGCAGCCTTGAAATGCGGGAGAAATAGCATCGGTATAGATATCGAGCCAGAGTATATTAAAATCGCAAGGAAAAGACTTGAAAGAGAACTTATTACCCTTACCAGGAAGTCCACGCTGTCGATAAAAGACTTGAAAAAAGAGGAAGTGGGTGTTATTTGATATCATCAATCTTACACCCCCCATAAATATTCCAGTTAGACATGATAATCAAAAATGATAATTATATTGCAATAAAATATTTAAACTCGAAGGATAGATCAGTCTATCATGAAGAAAATAGAACTTTTGAAGACCCTGGAGAGTTACCCAATTTTCGCGTTCAACGATTTTGTCAGGATTACCAGGAAATCGTCAGAATATGCCAGGGTCATGCTGTTCAGGCTTAAAAAAGAAAAACTTATTTATCAGATAGAAAGAGGGAAGTACTCGCTTCATGACGACCCCATGATTTTCTCATCTTATATTATTGTCCCTTCTTATATCAGTTTCTGGAGTGCCTTGAGATTTTATAATCTTACCGAGCAGGTGCCAAGGGATATAATGATAGCATCCCCTAAATCCAAAAAAACAATAAATTTTCATGGGACAAGGATATCGTTTTTCAAATCCAGACAGCTCTGGGGATACAAAAGAGTGAGGTATCTGGACTTTGACATATTTGTTGCAGAAAAAGAAAAATGCATAATAGACTGTCTGTTAATGAAAAATGTGCCTTTCGATGAGATAATAAAGGCTCTGGGAAGCAGAGAGATTAATACAAAAAAACTGACAGAATACGCAATAAGAACGAAAAATATCGCCCTGATAAAAAGGCTTGGTTTTATTATGGAGAATCTTGGACTTGATTTCGAAGACCTTTTGAAGTATACTGACAATAACTATATCCCGCTGGACATGTTTGGTGAGAAAAAAGGAACAAAAGACAGGAAATGGAAGATTATTGTGAACAGGCGATTGGATGATATCTATTGATGAATTGAAAAAGGTAGCAAAAATAAAAGGCTTAAGCCTCGGTAATGCGGAAAAGGATTACCTGATAGATATTGTGCTCCTTTCCATATCGAGGAATACAAAAGACGAACTGGTCTTTAAAGGGGGTACGTGCCTTTACAAGTTCCATAAACTTGACAGGTTTAGTGAAGATATCGATTTCACACTTAATAAGAAACTGGATGTGGACCGCCTTGTACAAAAGGTTATATCTGACCTAAAGCTTTTTGGAGTCGAATCAGAGGTATTTAAAAGAAGAGATGCTTTTAATTCCATATTAATAACTCTTAGAACAGAAGGACCGTTGTATAAAGGGGCACCACAGGGATACTCCAAGATAGGTATCGATATAAATCTGAAGTCTTCTGTTGAGTTAGAACCCATAACCGCTTTTTATACTTCACTTTTCCCCCTGCCGGGTGTCTCCATGCTCATAATGCAGGAAAAGGAGATACTTGCAGAGAAAATCCGGGCAATAATGACAAGAGGAAAGGCAAGAGATGTCTATGATATATGGTTTCTATTAAAACGTGGAATAGAGACCGATATAAACCTTGTAAAAAAGAAGCTGGAATATTATAAACTGGACTGGGATATAAAGGAGTTTGAAAGGATGCTGGACATGAAAAGATTGGTATGGAAGACAGAACTAAAGCCCCTGGTTGTGACAGTACCTGATTTTGATGAGGCTAAACGGGTTATTATGGAGAGGATAAAGTGAAAAACATTAATCCAAAAAGCACACAACATACCCCCATGAACGCCCTGACAATCGCAGGCTCGGACTCCGGCGGGGGTGCGGGTATCCAGGCAGACCTCAAGACCTTCGCTGCAATGAACGTGCACGGGCTGAGTATTGTAACCTCCCTCACAGCCCAGAACACGCTCGCCGTAAGAGAGGTATTCGACGTCCCGGTCGAATTTATAAAAGCACAGTTCGACGCCATCCACGAGGACTTCGACGTGAAGGCTGCAAAAACAGGCATGCTCTCAAGCAGAGAGATAATCAGGACCGTGGTCAAAAACGTGCGCGGCTACCCGCTTGTCGTTGACCCGGTCATGGTCGCGGAATCCGGCGGGAAGCTTTTAAAAGACGATGCAGTTTTAACCATTCAAAAAAAGCTCTTAAAAAAGGCAGTACTCGTCACCCCGAACCTCTTCGAGGCAGAAATCCTAAGCGGGATTGAAATAAAAGATATTGACGACATGAAAAACGCAGCCAGAATAATCTCCAGCTCAGGATGCAGCACGATTGTAAAAGGCGGGCACCTGAATGCCACTGACGTCCTGTACCACGAAGGCGAATTCCACATCTTCAAAGCCAGGAAGATCGGCGGTGGCGCACACGGCTCTGGCTGTACCTTTGCCTCCGCGATAACAGCCGGGCTCTCAAAAGAAAAAGACCTTCTCTCATCAATCAAAGATGCCAAAAGGTTCATAAGTAGGGGCATCAAAAATGCATACAGTCCTGGAAAAGGTGTCCGGGTCGTAAACCAGCTAAAGGTGAGATAATGAAATATACAGAAAAAGGTATCTGCTGCACGGGGTTTAAGGCCGCCGGGATAAAAGAAGAGAAAAACGGCCTGGCACTGATATCAAGCGAAAAAGAGGCGAGCTGTGCAGTAATGATAACCTCGAACAGGGTAAAGGCAGCCCCGCTTGTCGTATCCAGCAGACATGCTAAAAAAGGCAGAACGAGAGGTGTTGTCATAAGTTCCGGCAATGCAAACGCATACACAGGCAGGCAGGGCATAAAAGACGCCGAAGCGATGTGCACCATGGCATCAGAAGAACTGGGATTAAAAAAAGAGGATTTCCTGGTCGCATCCACAGGGATAATCGGGCGAAAGATGGATATGCAGTTAATCGAACGCCAGATAAAAGAAGCGGCAAAAAGGCTTAGCTCAAAAAAAGAAGGGTCTCAAAACGCTGCAAAGGCGATAATGACGACCGACACGTTTCCAAAGTCTGTATCAGTCAAAACGCAATTAAAAAACGGAGTCGAGATAGAGATAGGCGGTATTGCAAAGGGTGCAGGCATGATCGCCCCAAATTTAAAACACGCCACAATGCTGTGCTTTTTAACCACAGACGCATACATCCCGGATAGCAGGATAAAAAAATGCCTTGAAACAGCTGTTGACATGAGTTTCAACAGCACCATCATCGACGGTGACATGAGCACAAACGATATGGCCGTGCTTATGGCCAGCGGCACGGCAGGAAACAGGGACATCGACTCAAAATTTCAACATGCCCTAAACCATGTGGCAACAGAACTTGCAAAGATGCTTGCCAGAGACGCAGAGGGAGCAACAAAATTTATCGAAGTCGAAGTTAAAAACGCAAAGACCGGCAGCGATGCAAAAAAAGCCGCAAGGGCAGTTGCCGGTTCAAGCCTCGTAAAATCTGCGATATACGGGAATGACCCGAACTGGGGCAGGATCATCGCCGCTCTCGGTTATTCTGGTGCTGACATCAATCCAGACATCATAACCCTATTATTACAAAACACGAAAGACAGCGTCTGCCTCATAGAACAGGGAAGAGTCAGGGCATATCAGGATTCCTGGGAATTAAAAGCTGCTGAAAAGATCCTTGATGCCGATGAAATCAAGATAACCATTGACCTCCACACGGGCACAAAAAACGCGCATGTCTTTGGCTGCGATCTGACGCCGGAATATGTAAGGATAAATTCTGAATATACCTCCTGAGGATGCGAGGTTCATTAATCACAGGCAGCTCGTCCCTGGAACCTGGCGGATCAGTGGCGAAATTCCTGGTTTGGAGAGTATGATTCCAGGCTTGCAAGGGTCTATGAAAATAGGAATAAGAACATCAAAGATTTCTTAATGAAAGGAATAAACTCAGAGAATTCTACCTAAACGCCCCTAAGCCACCGCTATTTCAATATCGACTCGACATGCCTCAAATCGATCTTTCCATCCTTTGCTGCAAAATCCATTGCGCCAGGCGGTGTCGGGGGCATTGGCGGTGCCTGCATCTGACGTGCTGCCGGCAGTTTCGTCCTCCCGCCCTTTGATATCAGGACGTCGTCTATCCTCAATATCATGTTTGCAACGCCTACAGCAGACTCCAGCGCCTGTTTTTTCACTGACAGATGTTCCACTATCCCGCATTTTGACGTGTCTTTTATTTCCCCGTCTCTCAGATCCAGCCCAGCCCTCTCTCTCCCATTTACATGTTCAGCTCTCAGCTTTACAAGGACATTTATTGTATCAAGCCCGCCGTTGTATGCAATGGACTTTGGTATGACCTCCACGGCATCTGCAAAGGCATTCACAGCGAGCTGTTTTTTGTCCTTCAGCTTCCTCGCAAACGATCTAAGCCTCTTTGATATCTCCATTTCTACCGCACCCCCGCCTGCCACGACATCTTTCTCTCTCTGTGCCCTCGATAATACCTGTATCAGGTCTTCCATCCTGCGTTTAATCTCCAGTGCAATCTTCTCCGAACCCCCCCTGATTAAAATACTGACAACCTTTGGATCACTTGAACCTGTAACATACATCAGTTCTTCCAGGCCGATCCTGGACTCCTCGACAAATCCTGCATATCCGAGCACAGAAGGACTTACATCATTTGCATTACTGACGACTGTCGCGCCGGTGTATTTTGAAAGCATCTTAAAAGCATCCTCCTCCACGTCTCTCACTGCCAGAATCCCTGCCTTTGCCAGGTAGAACATTGCAACGTCTGCGATATTTTTTTTGCAAAAAACCACGTTCGCACCTGACCTTGCAATCATATCCACAGCAATCTTTAGGATCTTCTCTCTGTACTCAGCAAATGCACTCATGCTCTGAGGGTCTCTGATCTCAATCTTTGCCTTATCCATCTTTTTAATATCGAATTCTTTGTCAATAAGGAGGACCTTTGCATCTTTGACTGTCTTTGGCATTGATGGATGAACCCTCTTCCCAAGGTCGATCATCACGCCTTTTATCAGGTCAGTGCTCTGGATATTCCCGCCAGGGCGGTAGTTTATGTAGATATTATCTTTTTCTTTTCCGATTTTTATTGCATTAACAGCTATATCCGCCAGGTAATCAACATCTTTTTTTACCACTTTTCCATGTAAAATTGTCGCCGCCACGTTTCTAAGATCTGACTCTTTTATCTCAAATTTGAGTTCGTCCAGATATCCTACAGCCTCTTTTCTGGCGATTTCAAACCCGTCTGTTATCAATGCAGGGTGTATCCCCTGGTCCATCAGCTCTTCTGCTTTTTTTAATAATTCGCCTGCAAGTACAACCGCGGTCGTTGTCCCGTCACCGACCTCACTTTTGACGGTCTTTGCAATTTCAACTATCATCTTCCCGGCAGGGTGTTTTACGTTTATAAGTGAGAGTATCAACGCACCATTATCTGTCAGCGCAACATCTTTTGTCTTGTCGACAAGCATTTTATCCATGCCTTTTGGACCAAGAGTGGACCTGACCGCCTCTGAAACTATCCTGGCAGCAAGTATATTCATCCTCCTGGCATCCTGGCCTGTATATTGCTCTTTTTCTGATATGGGTTCAGATATCGGTTCAGATATTGGTTCGTTTTGTTGTGGTTGAAACATCACGTCTTTCCTCTCTTCATATTCACTATATATTCACAATACAGCTAAACAATCAATGGACAAGGAAGGTATTTGGAAGATACTGAACTGCAATATAGACTGTCATAAGATAGTATCATCTAACATGGGTAATCTTATTTGGATTTACTGGATTTACTCTACCCTATCCTTCCAGACCCTTTACCTCTCCAAAATCTATCTTCCCGGTATACAGTGCACTCCCAATAACCACGCCACCCGCTCCGAGTCCTTTAACCTTTTTTATGTCCTCAACAGAGGAGATCCCCCCGCTGACTATGACACCCATCCTGGTTGAATCCACGACCTCTTTAATCAGCATTTCATCTATTCCCTGCATCCTCCCCTCAACATCCACGTCTGTGAACAGCATCTCATCTGCAAACGGTTCGAATTTCTTTACCACGTCAGACACCCTGACATCTGTTAGCTCCTGCCATCCTTTGATGGTCACGTATCCGTGTCTCGAATCCAGGGCAATGGTAATCCTCTCTTTCCCATATTTTTCACATAGCTTCTCGATTATTCCAGGGTCAATTATCGCAGCAGTCCCGAGTATCACCCGTTCAATCCCGTAATCTAAAAATAGCATCGCATCTTTAAAGCTCCTCATCCCTCCGCCAAACTGGATGGGGATTGTCAGGCTGTCAGCAATTTCCTTTACAATCTCTTCGTTTTTCCTGACACCATCGATGGCACCATCCAGGTCAATTAGATGCAGGCGTTTTGCCCCTTGTTCTTCCCAGGCTTTTGCCACATCTACAGGACCGTCCATCTCAATAAGTTTTTTTGCAGGATTGCCGCCTACAAGCTGGACGCATTTACCATCTTTAAGGTCAAGTGCGGGTATTACAAGAAATGTCATGGAAATAGTTAGGATATCATGGCATATAAATTGTTACTTCAAAAGCCTCTCAAGGATCATGGACTCGATATCCGGGACATAAGGCAGCAGGCTTTGCTGGATAAGTTTGTCTATGCCAAACATCATTGATATCCCGGTAAGTATTAAAACCCAGCCGGCGAATTTCCTTATCCGTTCTGAATTGTGCTTTACCCACCCCAACCTGCCGGAGACATGCTTCCCGCCGTAGGCGATGATCAGCATAGGGATGCCAAGCCCGATTGAATAGACGAAAAGCAGACCCGAGCCTACGAGCAGGTTTTCCTGGTAGGCTGCAAACGCCAGAATAGAGCCCAGTATAGGCCCGACACAGGGTATCCAGACAATTCCAAGTGACAGACCAAGTGCGAATGCCCCTACAAGCCCGCTGCCCTTTTCATCGATTTGCTGAGTCTTAGGCCCTGCCTCCTTTTTGAAAAGGCCGAGCAGCCTGTTCACCAGCAGCGAGGAATACTTCACATAGATCCCGTTTATTTCATCATCTACCATTACTGCCCCGAAACCGATTATAATGAAGATAAAGACCAACCTCAAAATTTCCCTGAATTCTCCTGCTGCAACCCCTATAGCCGAGAACAGGCCCCCCATGAGCGTGAAGGTTACCGCGCTCCCTGCAACAATGCATACAGGTCTTAACCTGTGTCCTACAGAACCTGCAAGCATTGGTGGCAGGATAGGGATTATGCAGGGTGTAGCCACGGTCATTAAGCCTGCTACAAAGACCAGAAATACAAGAAATAGGGAAGGTTCCAGTACAGTCATAACATCATTGCCTCATATTACCTTTCTCAATGTGCTGTATTCGTCTATATATTATTTTTCATTTGGATATCCCGTTTGTAGTATCCTATTCTTCATTATGTCTGCCAAGTATCATCTAGCCTATTTAAACTATCAACGTGAACCGACAGGCAGGGACACACAGTATCTCTTAGAGGTATTCTCACTAGCTCCTATCTATCCTGAGGTATTTGAGGAGTCCTTCGGCGAGAACTCGATACACCTGCTCTACCTCCTGCACCTGAACAAACGTATAGTCCAGGGCTTCACAAAGAAACCGGCAATAGAACAGCGGCTCACCATGTATCAACTGCTAAACAACCCCGACAAAAACAAAAATTATAAATATCCCTATGATATACTGTAATGTGGCAGTATAGTGCAGCGGTGTAGCGTATGGTTATATAGTGTTATTATTACTATTTTGCCGCGGTGTGCCGCGGTGCCTGCTGCGGTGCAGGAAGGAAGGAGATAATAAATTTTGTACTGCTGTGCGGCTGTTGCTGTTACTGCTGTTGGAGATAGGATTAGGACATTGAGGAGTTAGGCGAAGCGAAACTTTTCTCTCGCCTTTGTTTGATACGGCTTGATGCTTGATGATACGTTTGATAATGTGGATAATACTGCATGATACGTGAAATGACGTGGAATGCGATAATACGTGGATCAACC
>WAQR01000249.1 GCA_015520145.1 Candidatus Hydrothermarchaeota archaeon | reverse complement strand
GGGCGGAATCCCCCGGGCATGATAGCATGGTGGGCATGATGATAAGAGATGGATGATAGATGGATGACAGGATGATAAAATGGTAAATATCGGGATAGTAGCATCTGAATTCAACTATGATATCACATATATGATGATCGAACTTGCAAAAGAGCAGGCGAATTTTCTTGGCGCCAGGGTGGTGAGGGTGTTGAAGGTTCCAGGGGCTTTTGACATCCCGCTGGGTGTCAAGACGCTGCTTGAACGCAAGGATATCGATGGTGTTGTGACACTGGGTGCGGTGATTGAGGGGGAGACAAGGCACGATGAGATAGTAATCCAGCACGCATCCAGGAAGATTGCAGATCTGGCACTTGACTATAATAAGCCTGTATCTCTCGGCATATCAGGGCCTGGGCTCAGCAGGCTTGAGGCAAATGAGAGGGTGGAATACGCAAAACGTGCAGTTGAAGCGGTTGTGAAGATGGTTAAGAGGTTAAGGGAACTGGAGTGATTGCGGGATTGTGGTACAGATAAATAGTCCATCACCTGGTGCAAGTTCGTACAGTTGAATATATTGCCCTGGCGGGATTCACTGTGTTGCTGTCCAGCGCCTTTTTCAGGATGGTCTGGATGGTCCTGCTGTCTTAAGGGATCTCAGGACGTCTTCAGCGGCATTCAGTGTGCAGTCGATCTCTTCCTCGCCGTGGGCATAGGATATGAAATTGCATTCATACTGGGACGGTGGTAAGAATACGCCTTTTTTAAGTAATTCCTGCTGGAATCTCAAAAATAGGTCTTTGTCTGCAAGAAGTGCGGTTTTGTAGTCCGTGACCCTGGTATCTGTAAAATACATCTGGAACATCGAGGCCACGCCGCAGGTCTTTGTCTCAAGCCCCAGGTCTTCTGATATTGCCTCCAGCCCTTTTCTCATCCTATCTCCGAGTCGGTTTACCTTTTTGTGGACCTTACCGCTTTCAAGTTCTAAGAGGGCAGTATAGCCTGCGGTGAGGGACAGGGGGTTGCCGTTGAATGTCCCGGCCTGGTAGACCCCTCCCAGGGGCGCGAGGTTTTCCATAATCCTTTTGCCGGCAGTTATTGCACCTATTGGAAGCCCGCCGCCGAGGATCTTGCCGAGTGTTGTTATATCTGGCATAACGCCATAGTACTCCTGGGCTCCGCCGAGTGCCAGTCTAAAGCCTGTGATAACCTCGTCGAATATCAAAAGGATGTCGTTTTCTTCTGTTATGTCTCTTAGGAATTTCAGGTAGCCGTCTTCTGGCATAATGCATCCTAAGTTCCCTATGACCGGTTCCAGGATGATGCATGCAATGTCGTCTTCTTTTTTTATCAGCCTTTCGATTTCTTGCTCGTTGTTAAATGGGGCGAGGAGCGTGTTTTTTGTTGTGTCTTCTGGTATTCCAAGTGAGTTTGGTATGCTGTGGGTGGTAGCACCGCTTCCTGCCTTTACCAGGACACAGTCATGGGCGCCGTGAAAACATCCTTCGAATTTTATAATCTTATTTTTCCTGGTAACACCTCTTGCAAGCCTTATAGCGCCCATTGTGGCTTCAGTACCTGTATTTACAAACCTCACAATCTCGGCGCTGGGTACTGCGCTTACAATCTTTTTTGCGAATTCTGTTTCAAGTTCTGTGGGGGTCCCGTAGACGCTGCCTTTTTCCATCTGCTGTTTTACTGCCTGGACGACCTCTGGATAGGCATGACCGAGGATGAGCGGTCCGTATGCAAGGCAGTAGTCGATGTAGTCGTTTCCATCTGCGTCGTAGATCCTTGCTCCCAGCCCTTTTGTTGTGAAGAACGGGAAGGGTTTCATTGCCCTGACAGGGGAATCGACCCCGCCGACAAGGAATCGTTTCGCCTCTTTATAAAGCTGTTCTGATCTCATGGTTGTCCTGGTTGTGCTCATGTTTATATCCTCTGGTTTATCATTTTTTGAATCGATGGAGATTTTAAAACTTTTCTTTCAGCACGTCCTGTCTTCCTGTCTTCATATCCTATCCTCATAATATCCTAAACATTAAAATATGAATAAGTATGAATAAGCTATATATATGTGTATCATAAGAAATGAATATTGGGAGCAAATTAAATGAAGAGATGGATAATTATAATGGTCATCCTAGTAGTGGTTGTAAACCTGGTACTGGCATCTAATCTGGGGAGGGTTAAGGTATATGTCCAGAATGTTGATGATGATGGGGCATGGGTTGACCTGTATATCGATGGTACTTTTAGGAGCAGTGAGTATGTCTCGAGTTCCAGGACAAAGCTCTTTTCTCAGTATTATCTTGATGCCGGGAATCACACAGTTAAAATCCAGTGGAAGGACCCGGATAATTGTAAGGTCTCTGAGAAGGTGGAGAATGTCTCTGTTAGCCCGACAGAGGTGAGTGCTGTGACCCTTACCACTGAATATGATGTTTCAAAATCATGTGAGGAGGAGCTGGTGGAATATAAATCTGGCGGTGCTCCAAGTTATTTGACGGTGCAGGTTTTAAATGTTGATGATGACGATTTGCGAGTCCAGGTATTCAGGAACGGCAGATACTGGAAGGATGTGTATGTGGGGCATGAGAGTAGTGCGGTTATCGGTACGTTGTACAGCCAGAAACCAGAAGCTTACGAATTGGAGTTAAGATGGAGGGATCCGGATACCGGCAGGGAGTTTCATACAGTGAAACGCACGGTGGATTTCGAAGGTGAGAGCACTACAGTAACTCTCGAGACCGAGAGGAATATAAGGATATCCACCCCATACAAACCGAACAGTACAGTCGAAGTTTATGTTAGAAATGTGGATGATGACGACCTGTATGTGGATGTCCTGGTCGATAAGGTGTATCATATAGAAAAGGTAAGAAGTGGGGAGAGGGTGTATTACGGCAGGTTTACAGGGCTTGATTCTGGAAAGCATACTATCAGACTGAGGTGGCTTGACCCTGATGTTAAGGACATGCAGGAGAAAGGTTTTGTGGTCTATCTGGAGGACGACGAGGTGCTTACAAGGACGTTTAGCACTGATAAGAATGTGGACGAGATGGCTTATGAAGGTTTTATGAATCTGGTGTGAGAGGATGATGATATGATGACTGAAAAATATAAATTTGCATTGTTTCTAATCTGTCTAAGTGCTATCACCGCCACTGTAGTAAATGCAGCATCAGTTTCAGCAGGTGAAAATGCAGATCCATTGATCTACCTGAAAGGAACGACCATTGATCCTGCCGACAAATCGACTTTACGTATTAAAGATATTCCTGACGCCAAAATGTATATCCAGTCTTATACCCCCGGAGAAAAAGGATATTATCTCCTTCAATTTGATGGTCCGGTAAAAGATGAGAGGAAGACAATCTTGCAGGGGCTTGGTGTC
>WAQR01000248.1 GCA_015520145.1 Candidatus Hydrothermarchaeota archaeon | reverse complement strand
GTTCATAGGCGAGCCGAATACCGGCAAATCGAACATACTCGAAGCCCTTGGCCTTTTGAGCTGGTGTGGATATCAGGGGGGAAATCTTAAAGAATATGTAAGATTCCAGGACACGCAGGATCTTTTTTATGACGGCCTGCTTGACCTGCCGGTTGAGATAGAGATAGACAGACTGAAGATGGAGATAAAATTCAAAGACGAGAGATTCAGCTTTTACGTTACACCTTTGAAAGAAGGCGGCAAGATAGGCGAGAAAGAAACTATCTGTAGTCTGGATTACTCAGGGATGTCTATTGCTGCCATTCGGAAAACCACATCTCTAAAAGAAGCAGGGGCCATAAAATTCTACAGATTCAAGAAGCGGGACAAATTCCCTGAGAAGAGTTCATCTTTTCTCCAACCGCTCCACGGCTCGAACATGTTTGCTGTCGTAATGGCAAACAAGAAATTAAGGAAAACCATGTCCGGCTTTTTCAGGGACTTTGGCCTCAACCTTATGCTCAAACCCAAGGAAAAAACCTTCGAGGTCCAAAAACAAACAGAAGACCTGGTCATCAGCTATCCATACATATTGACTTCAGACACTCTCCAGAGGATAATATTCCATGTAATTGCAATGGAATCAAACAAAGACTCGACCCTGGTCTTTGAAGAGCCCGAGTCCCGCGCATTCCCTTACTACACGAAATATCTCGGTGAAAAGATCGCATTTGACAAAACCAACCAGTATTTTATAGCAACGCATAACCCGTACCTCCTGCTCTCAATCCTTGAAAAGGCAAAAAAAGATTCCGTAAACGTGTTCATCACATATTTTAGAGACTTTTCGACAAACGTCAAATGCCTCACAGACAAACAGATATCAGAACTGATGAGCGGTGACCCATTCTTTAACCTGGACTCTTTTATTGATGAGGAGGAGAAACATGATAATCGTTGAATGCTACCTGGACGAGTTTTTCATAAAACGCATTGGATTTACAAGAAAACAGGTAAAGCACGAAGGTGGAAAAGGAAAAGTCCTAGAAAAAGTGAAGAAAAACAAAAACCGGAACGTGATTGGCATTATCGACGAAGACCCAGATAGCCATCAGCCTTTGGAGATGGAGAGATACATCGAAAAGAGAAAAGGTTCTGCAATCAAATTGATGGTAAGGAAAGACGATGACACGAAAAAGATAATACAGATATCACAACGCCTCGAGCACTGGCTTTTACATCGGGCCAGGAAAAACCGGATATCCATAAGAGACTTCGGTTTCCCGGACGACCCGGATAAGCTCCATGATAAACCTCATATTGAGAGGCATCCAAAATTCCAGAACTTCTTAAATGAACTCATTAAAAGAGATAATGAAATAAAGACCCTTAGAAAATGGATAAAGGAGGTAATTTGAAATGAAACCATTCCATACCATTGCCATCCCGCACAAAGACATCTTAGAAGGCAGACTCACCATGGATGTATTTGCCGCCGACCTGTGGGAAGTCAGCCAGAATAGAGGCCCTGACGAGTATAAAGATGCCGCGACATTTTTCAAAAAGACCTACCTGACACAGGGGCTCGAAAACCTCCTTACCATCGTGGAGAAGCGTCTAAGTGGTAGGGGCGGTGATCCCGTTATCCAGATTAAGACCCCCTTTGGCGGAGGCAAGACCCACGCCCTCATTGCTATGCATCATAAATCAAAAGAATGGGGTGCTAACCGGGTTGTGATTGTCGGCACTGCCCTGGGCACAGAAGATACCCTCTGGGGACAGATGGAAAAACAACTGACCGGGAAAAATGAGAGATTTACAGGACAGGTAGCTCCTGGCAAAGAAGCCATAAGAGAACTGCTCTATGAAAATCAGCCTGTCCTCATACTGATGGACGAGGTTTTAGAATACGTGACAAAAGCAGCAGGTGTCAGGATTGCAGAAAGCACACTTGCCGCCCAGACCAATGCCTTTATGCAGGAACTCAGCGAGACCGCAGGCACCCTGGAGAATGTCTGCCTTGTGGTAACACTGCCATCTAACGGTATAGAACATTACGATGAAGGGGCAAAAAAACTTTATCAACAGCAACAATTACAGAAAGTGACAGGCAGGGTTGAGAAGATTTACACACCAGTTCAAGAAAATGAAATTACCAGGATAATAAGGAGCAGGATATTCAGCCACCTTGACGAACTCGAAGCAAAAAAAGTTGTCTCAAAATTCATGGAATATGCAGGAAAGGAAGGGATACTCCCTGCAGGGATGCTGGCAAGCGAATACAGAGAGAGATTCCTTGACTCATATCCCTTCCTGCCAGAAGTGGTTGACGTACTCTATCACCGCTGGGGGAGTTACCCGACATTTCAGAGGACACGCGGCGTACTCAGGCTCATCTCTTTAGTGGTACACTCCTTAAAAGAAACAGACAAACCCTATATCAGCCTGGCAGATTTTGACCTGGCAAATCAGGAGATTAGACAGGAGCTCCTAAAACACATTGGATCAGAATACAACAGTGTTATAGCAGCCGACATCACTGATGCAAATTCAGGATCTAAAAAAGTGGATGCATCACTTGGCAGCGCCTACCGGGGGTTGAATCTGGGCACCCGGACCGCAACAACCATATTCCTCTACTCCTTCTACGGTGCCCATGAATGCGGCACAACACTCGGCGAGATCAAGCGATGTGGCACAACTATAGAGAACCCCGCCAGCGTTGTAGCGGAAGCTGCTGAACAGTTGAAAGGCAAACTCTTTTACTTGCAGGATATTGGTGACAAATACTTCTTTAGCAACCAGCCAAATATAAACCGCATCCTGCTGACAAACATGGAAAACATCCAAGAAAAAGAGATAATCGAGACAGAGCAGGAGCTTTTAAGAGAGAGTATTTTAGGGGACAAACTGAAAGTTTTCATCTGGGAGGAAAATTCCGGCAACATCCCGGACGGTGAAGAACTCAAACTCATGATCCTGAAGAAAGAAAAGAAAGAGATAATGAAAAATATCCTGCAAAACAAGGGGCAGACCCCGCGGGTTTATCGAAATACCCTGTTCTTCCTGTATCCCCTGGAATCCGAAAGACCTGGCTTTATCACCACCATGAAACGCAAAATCGCTTATGGGCGCATTGAACAGGATAAAACCCTCAGCCTTTCCGAGGACCAGAAAAAGAATATCAGGAAAGAATTAAAGAAGGCACAGGCGGACTTAAAAGAATCAATTCGCAGATTCTATCGAATTGTAGCCATCCCGGATAGAGACGGACTCAAGGACATTGACCTGGGGATACCCACCTACGGCGAAGAGAGGGGGCTTGATCAAGGAGTGTACGAAAAATTGCGTTTAGATGGAGAGATACTGGAAAAGATCGCCCCGTTGGTTCTCAAAGAGAAGTACCTTTCTCTCAAAGAACACGTCTTCACAGAACAACTGTATCAATCATCTCTCAAAACACCCGGAGAAACAAGACCGATAAATAGAACGGTTGTGGAACAGGGAATTGCCGAAGGTGTGCGTATGGGACTTTTCGGACTGGGCGAACTGGAAGACGGCAAACCCATCTGCCGGTATTTCAGGGAACGGGCATCGATTGCATTCTCTGGAAATGAAATCATTATTAGCGAAGCACTGTGCCGTGAACAAAAGGAGAAAGAAGAAACTTCGGTACAGAAAACACAATCAGATTTACGTCCAGAACCAGGTGCTCCGTCTATGGCTGATGAGAAAATCAGTGAAGAAACTCCTGGCCGTCAGGTAAATGCCAGAGATGAAATACGGCTAAGGTTTCAAGTGCCAAAAGGTAAAGTATCCAATATTATGGGAGTAATGAACCTGCTGCAAAGCAAATTCGAAACGTTGGAGATAGAACTCACTGCCAGGGATGGGACGATCTCCGAACAGGACTATGAGGATAAAATAAAAGAGGCGTTCAGGCAGTTAGGAATTGAAATATGAAAAAGTATCTCATTTATCTGGATATCCTGGGATTCAAACGTCTGCCTGAAAAGATGGCGAAGAAAACAGGATTTGATGAAAACGTCCTTAGAGAAAAATATCTATCGGATCCCTTAAAAAAGAAAATAGAAGAGTTAAAAAGAGAAAAAGTTGAAGTAACCAAGGGGATAAGTGAAATTGAAGGTTCAGACAACTACCTATTGATAGTTGATGAGCTTCAAACAGCATTCGAGGCTATAGGAAAACTCACGACGATTGAAATCCCACATAAAGATTATGCCTATGTCCCTCTCGAGACTGCCATGGGGACGCAGGACATAGATGAAGATTTACAGGTAGACCCCATAAACAGGAATGGAACAATATCCTTTTTGAAAGATGATATTGTCAATCCCTATCGTAAGTACTATGAAAAGACGCATGGAGGTAAAATAAAAGAAACCTTTGTCCTTCTTACACCTGAAGTTTTTGAGGATTTGGAACCATTAGATAAAAAGCATTGTGAACAAATTTCATATGAAAATAAAACCTTTTTTGCTGCTGATTTAGGGAGTATCCGGCAAAGATGCAAGGTCTATGAATTTCTAGAGAAGATTGGACAAAAGGGGAGTAAATTCTATGACCGAATCGATGATTTATACGTCCCTCCTGTGGAGTATGACGAGATAAGAGGGGCACTTGAAAAAGATAGGATTGTCTTTATTACCGGTACTCCGGAATATGGAAAAACGTATACCGCCGTAAGATTCCTCTGGGAGTATTATAAAAATGGGTACGAACCTAAATGGATTGAAGGGGGAGAAAAAACAGACCGGAATAAAGTTCGAAAACGATTGGAAGAGATTGAGGGAGAACTAAAACCTAATCACATTATTTACTTTGAGGACCCTTTCGGACAAACAAAATACGAAAAGAGGGAGGGTTTAGAACGGGAGATTGGGGCCATAATAGAGAGTGTTAAAGGGGTTGATGATGCGCACGTCATAAT
>WAQR01000247.1 GCA_015520145.1 Candidatus Hydrothermarchaeota archaeon | reverse complement strand
GCCTGGAAGATTCTTCAAAGTGCCATACGCACCAAGTGTGCTTACCGTTGTGACGACATCGTTCCAGAAGAGGAGGTAGTTGCCGGTGGCGGAGGTGGTGGTGGATTGCCAGTATTCTTGGAATTGACTGCAATCTCCTGTTTCAGCACATTCCTCTAAATAGTCTTCAACAGGGCTAGCATAAACTAAAGGTACAAAAAACAGAAATAAAATAAAAATTGCCATATACAAATTCAATTTCATTTTGATCCCCCAATTTTCAACTCTAACTTCTGGCATTCCGCACTCTGCTGTCCAGCAAGTTTAGACAGTTTTTTAATATCATCGAGCTTTTTCATTGCTTCCTCGTCCTGCCCCATTCTGTCCAATGAAAGAGCCTCGGATATTTTTTCCGCCCTCTGTATGCCATAGTCAAGAGTTTTATTCATGCACTTTATCCACTCACGCTTATTTACATCCTCTGTACTGGCATACGCCAGATTCAACTCTTTTCTGGCATTCGTGTAAAATATAATGGACTTAGCAAGTGACTCCTGCTTAACATTATAATCCTCTGATTTTTTTATCATCACATTATATTCAAGATCACTCCCTTTCACTACATTCTCCGTCGCCTTATTCATATGGTCAAGAAATTCCTTCTCTCCCAGCGCTCCGGAAAATTTCCACACCCCAACAGCAACAATTACAACAAGAAGAATTAAAACAATCCCTTTCTTTCCTGAAAACAGGTTTACAACCGCTTCTCCGATTCTATCAAAGACTCCCATCTTTAGCATCCTCCATTTTCGGTAATGTTATAAATCAGAATTAAAATAGGACAGAGAAGGATTCCAAGTAATCTATAACCCTTAGTATAGCCATATCAGGATGTTATTCCTATCTCCTCATCTTCTAAATAGCATGCGGGGTCCTCTGCCCAGATATCGCCAAAGACCGTCTCAGCCCTTATCCTGCACCCGCCGCATATGGTATTGAATTTGCACCTACCGCACCGCCCTTTGAGGTGTCTAGGCTTCTCGCGCATCATCAGGAGGAACTCGTTTTTTTTGTCAAGCCAGATTTCGCTAAACTTCCTATCTTTTACGTTCCCGAGGGTCTTGTGCCCCCAGAACTGGCAGGCATGGACATTGCCCAGGTTATCTACATTGGAGAACTTATGTCCTGCTGAGCATCCGCCGTGCATCTTCAGGAGTTCCATTACTTCACCCGCCCGTTCTGGCATATTCTTTTTTACATAATTGTAGAGATAGACCCCGTCTGCATGGTTGTCTGTTGTCAGTATTTCGACATCAACCCCTGCATCGTGAAGCTGGATTGTCTTGTCCACAAGGTATTTCATCAGGTCTCTTGTCTGCTGCTTTGAGATGTCCTGTTTTGCAATCTCTCTCCCTCTTCCGGAATATACGAGGTGGTACATGCAAAATCTCGGTATACCCTCGTCTACTACAATGTCAATTACCCTGTCGAGATCTTTGTAGTTGAGCTGGTTTACTGTAAACCTCACACCAGCCCTCAATCCTGCGTCCATTGAGTTCCTGATACCTGTCATGGCGTTTTCAAAGGCGTGTTCGGCACCACGAAACCTGTTGTGGGTCTCAGGCGCGCCGTCGATACTCACGCCGATATATTTGAGTCCAGCAGACGCCATTTTCTGTGCAGCGTCGGGAGTTATGAGCGTACCGTTTGTGGATACGACCCCTCTAAGTTTCAGGTCAGTTGCAAGGGCGGCCAGATCGAAAAAATCCTTCCTCAGCAGGGGTTCTCCACCAGAGAACAGGAGTACCGGTGCCTGCATTTCTGCAAGGTCTTTGATGAATTCTTCTGCCTCGCCTGTTGTAAGCTCGCCTCCAAATGCCCTGTCCTCTGCTTTTATGTAGCAGTGCATGCATTTGAGGTTGCATCTCTTTGTCATGTTCCAGACGACAAGCGGCCTGGACTTTGTGGAAAACTGGAGCATTTCGTGTGGTATCTCCTGGGGTGCAATGCCCCTGTATTTTACTGCGTCAGAGACTGTTGCAGTGCCGCAGAGAAGTTTTGTACATCCAATCATTTTTGTCCTCCTGATGTAGAGATCAGTTCTTTTATGTTTTTAAATCTGTATTTTTCAAACTCTTCTTCGTCTATCCTTATAAATTTCCATGGGGTCCCTGTTAATCTGGCAGCATCTTTGCACCACTTTGTTATTCTTTTATCTTTGTGTTTCACGTCTATATCGATT
>WAQR01000246.1 GCA_015520145.1 Candidatus Hydrothermarchaeota archaeon | reverse complement strand
CCCGCATATACTCCGCCAAAATGCATCTCTTTTGGCCCTTCTAATGTGTGTATCATCCCCCCCTGCCTCCCTGATTCAAGTGAATGCAGGAATGTCACAAGAGGTGTTTTATAATTTACAGACTTTTCATATGCACCGAGGACTGCCATCCAGTCGTGAGCGCATATTAAATCAGGGTCCTGATATGTCCTTATAAGCGGTATCACAAGCCCATAATCACTCAGGAAGGGCAGATACCTCAGTTCTCCTGCATGTGTCCCGTTAAATTCTACCCCCGCCTTTTCGAAAAGCATTTTGCATTTCTCTACCACTTCCCGGTAGGGCATGTCAGCGATTGGCCTAATCACCCTGTAGCCCTCTATCTCTTCGTATATCGGTAAATCTCTGCCCCTTAAATGGCGCATACCGATACCGGTTATATTGACCTTGTCGGATATCCTTGGGAGTATCTCATCAGATACCACACCAAGACCGCCGACAATACCATATTTCTTTTTCTCCTCGAATTCAGGAAAGCCGTAAGACGGCATTTCATAGCTGTCCCATTCAACATTTAATTTGTCTGCCAAGATTAATACCTCACAGAATTATATTTGGACTTCCAGATATATATAATATCCTCCCCTTATTTTTACTTTCGTATTGTCGTGCTGTCAATCACACCAATACATACCAATACATTATTGTTTTTTGTTCTTAATAATATTTATGTCTGATGGTCTGTTGTCTGATTATCTGGTCTGCTTTTTGGCAGCCTATTTTTTGGATACATAAATCCTGTCCCATTTGTCCCAAAACCTACTGTGCCTACTGTTTCAGCAAGTATTATAAGCACCGCAATCTAAATAAAATTTTCCATGTTAGGTAATATTGGTCATTGAAACGTGCAAATCGAAAATAAAAAATAATTTTGCAGTTTATAATTACGGTCGCTTATCCTTTCTGAAAGTTTGATTGGAGGAAATCAAGTGGTAGAAAAGTCAGAAAAAGAAGATTTTAAATATATCGTAAGAATATCCGGAACAGATCTGGACGGGAATAAAAAGGTCCCGTATGGTCTAACCAGGATAAGAGGAATCGGAAGAAGGACAGTTGACATAATCTGCAACCTTGCAGACATTGATCCAAAAAAGAAGATCGGTTATCTTACTGACGAAGAGGTAAAAAGGCTCAGTGAAATAATCGACAGTTATCATGACCAGAATATCCCGCAATGGCTATTTAACAGGAGAAAAGACTATTCGACAGGTAAGGATCTGCACAATATCGGTTCAGATCTTGTTATGGGACTTAGAGATGACCTGAACCTGCTAAGGAAAATAAGGAGTTACAGAGGGATAAGACACGAGCTAGGACTGCCTGTAAGAGGTCAGAGAACCAGGACATGTTTCAGGAAAGGGCTGTCTGTCGGGGTTAGCAGGAAAAAAGTACCTCAGTCAAAAACAAATAAATAAGAGATAAATAAGAGGTGAAAAGACAACATGGGAGATCCAAGACGATCCAAGAAACGGTACGCCAAGCCAAGACATCCGTGGCAGGCAGAAAGAATCGAAGAAGAGAGAAAGATTGTGCAAAAATACGGCCTGAAAAATAAAAGAGAGCTTTGGAAAAGTCAAACAATGCTTCGTAACTTCAGGCGTCAGGCCAGGAAATTAATGGCACGGGAAACCGCACAGGCAAAAAAGGAAGAAAGACAGCTGCTGGATAAGCTTGAACGGCTGAATCTTTTAAAAAACCCAACCCTCGATGACGTTCTGGCGCTCCAAATCGAGGATATACTTGAAAGGAGGTTACAGACACAGACATATAAAAAAGGCCTGGCAAACACCATCAGGCAGGCAAGGCAGTACATCGTTCACGGCCATATCTCTGTTGGAGGAAGTAGGGTCACATCCCCGGGTCACCTGGTAAAGAGAGACGAGGAGGAGACAATTCAATTTTCAATCCATTCCAATATAAAAAACCTAAAAAGCGAACAGCCTAAACAGCCGATAAAAAATGACGGAGGGAACAAATAATGGCAAAAGAGATATGGGGCGTGGCACATATATTTTCATCATTTAATAACACAATAATCCATATAACAGACATCACCGGCGCAGAGACCATCACCAGGTGGTCTGGCGGCAGGATAGTCAAATCCGACAGAGAAGAGAGCTCACCTTATGCTGCGATGCAGGCTGCAATGAGGGCAGCAGAGGAGGCAAAGGAAAAAGGTGTTGTCGGTGTGCATATAATGGTAAAGGCACCGGGAGGTAGCGGGTCAAGGACTCCCGGACAGGGTGCACAACCAGCAATAAGGGCACTTGCAAGGGCAGGGCTTAAGATTGGCAAGATAGAAGACGTTACCCCGATACCTCACGACGGTACAAAGAAAAGGGGCGGAAAGAGAGGAAGGAGAGTATGAAAATAAAGACAATCAAAAAAGACGACAAATCTTTAAACCTTGAGCTTGTGGATATGGACGTGAGCCTTGCAAACGCTATTCGAAGGACAATACTCTCGGAAGTGCCCACACTTGCTGTAGAAGAAGTGCGGTTTATTGAGAATACCTCTTCCCTCTACGATGAGATAATTGCCCACAGGATAGGCTTGATACCGATAAAAGCCGACATTGAGCTCTTCAATTTCAGAGACGAATGTTCCTGTAAAGGGGAGGGTTGCGGGAACTGTATTGTGACCCTCACCCTGGATAAAAAAGGTCCTGGAACGGTATATTCTAACGATATCAGGGCGGATTCCAAAACCAAGCTGGTCGAAGGGATTCCCATAGTAAAACTGGGAAACGGACAGAAACTGTCCCTTGAGGCAGATGCTATCCTGGGCACGGGAAAGATACATGCAAAATGGCAGCCAGCAGTCGCTTCATATAAATATTACCCGAAAATCGAGATAACAGAGAAATGCGATTCCTGCGGTGAGTGTGTCGAGGTCTGTCCAAAAAATATACTCGAGATATCATCTGAGAAATTAAAAGTCAAAAAAACGATACCAGAATGCATCGTATGCAGTCAGTGCATGGAGGTTTGCGAACTGGATGCGATAAAAGTAGAAGACGATAACAGGAGGCTAATATTTAAAGTCGAGAGTATTGGAGCACTGCCACCTCATGAAATATTTAAAAAGTCCTGCGACATCCTGGAGAGTAAGGCAAAAGCGCTCTCAAAGATGCTCTAAAGTTAAAATAAAACAGGAACACCAGGGCATATCTCTCTTCTGGCGGGTCTCGATTTTTAGGAGGATTATATTTTCAGGACAGGATCAGGACAGAACAAGCGGGGGTGGCCGAGTCTGGTCAAAGGCGCAAGGTTGAGGGCCTTGTTCCTTAGTGGATGCGTGGGTTCGAATCCCATCCCCCGCATTAATTAATTTACTTGCACAGAGCATATCCCAACTCCAGCAAAAATTATTTATACTGTATGCCGTAAAGATAATAAATAACAAAGTAATAGAAACTAATGGAGATAGAAATTATATAGGCAGTTGGATATTTATGATACATGCGTGGAAGGTGTGTGTATTACACCACGCATTCCTATCGAATTAGAATTGAAAAGAGGTGTTGATATGGTTAGGATTCATTTTATGCCTGTAGGTGTAAGTGTCTTAGTTACATTGATTGTATTGAGTATCGCAGTGTCGCCAGTGCATGCTAGGATGGGCGGTATATGTGGCGGACACGGCGGAGGTAGTGGACATGGTGGTAGTGATTCTGCAATTATATTGGACCAGATGAACGATGTTGTTACAAAGTATAACGGCAACCACACGGGCCTTATGCAGGCCATTTCTGGAGAGTTTGGGAATACATTTTATATAATTGTAAAGAACGGTTTTATGTCGAGATCAAAATATGTATACGAAGGCCATATAGATTCCCAGGGCTATGTTAGAGTATGGGAAATAGGTAATAGTGGTATGGGGATGCCTGGTATGATGAGACGGAGAGGGGGAGGTGGATACGACTGCGACAGTAATATATGTATAACAACGACTAGGCATGATGTCAAAAAGGCATATGACGACCTTATGGCAAATAGCAATGATTATCTGACACTTGATGATCTATTTAGTCTTTCCTCAAAAGTGTGGAAGACATGGTTTTTGAATGGAGACTTGTTTGACGATATAATATCGTGGATACAAAACGAGTATCTCGGTAGCTATTTTCCTGACCCAAGTTAAACACGTTTTATCAATTACATGGTAACTTCGATCTCAAGTCTCTCTGCGATCTCTTTATATCTGTTCCTGATCGTTACCTCTGTCACACCTGTAACGTGCGATATCTCCTGCTGTGTGCGCCTCTCTCCCACGAGAACTGATGCGATGTATATCGCGGCAGCCGAGACCCCTGTCGGGCCTCTGCCAGATGTCAGTTGAAGGTCCCTCGCCTTTGCGAGTATTTCCACTGCCTTTGTCTGGACGTTCCTTGTAAGATTTAACTCAGAACAGAACCTCGGCACATAATCGATTGGTGTTGTCGGGTCGAGGCTTATTCCAAGTTCCCTGGAGATATACCTGTAAATCCTGCCGATATCCTTCCTGTCCATTGCCGCGGACTCAGCAATTTCGTCAAGTGTCCTGGGTACCTTGCACTGCCTGCATGCTGCATAGATGGCCGCAGCAGCGACACCTTCAATACTCCGCCCCCTTATAAGCCCTTTGTCAACAGCCTTCCGATATACTACTGCCGCTGCCTCTCTTACATTTTTAGAAAGTGTTAATTTTGATGATACCTTGTTTAATTCTGTAAGTGCAATTGCCAGGTTCCTCTCCTTGGCATTTGAGACCCTTATCCTCTGCTGCCATTTCCTTATCCTGTAAAGCTGTGCCCTATTTTTGGTGATGTCTCTCCCCGCAGAATCCTTGTTCCTCCAGTCGATAACTGTGGAAAGCCCTTTGTCATGTATTAAATAGGTCATCGGCGCCCCTGTACGGCTTCGTTTCATTATCTGCTCATTATCAAAGGCACGCCACTCTGGTCCAGAGTCAACAATATCCTGGTCAACAACGAGTCCACACTCGTTACACACGATCTCTGCCCTTTCATAATCCCTCACCAGATTGCGACTCTGACATTCTGGGCACATTACGATATATTCGACTTTCTTACCCAAAGTTACACCTACTTTTTATATAAAAGAAATTAACGACAAGACAACTTTTAAAATAAAAGTTAATGTGTACAAAGATTATTGTCAATCTTAACATTTGATGAGTTAAAAAGCATCTTTTCTTTTTTGTATAAACACTTTGGTACCGATTGGTTCCCTTTGGAAAACAGCGTAGAGGAGCTGGCAAGGGGACAGAGAAACCAGGTAGGTATGACTGATCCTTAAGAACAAGCAGGGGATATTAGACATGCACAGGCATCACGTTATTTAGGTGCTATTTTTGAAGACCTGGGACTTTTCGAATGGAATGGAGTAAGGAGAGGTATTTGCTGGAAGATTGTTAAACCAGAAGAAGATTGGAAACTCGAGCATCGCCTTATTGACTCTAATGAAGTTTAAATTCTAAGACAGACCGGCTGCAGGAGCTACTGGCTGTGGAAGTTGACACATCGCACAAGAGGTGTTTAGAGGAATTAAAACCGATTTTTCACAAACCGGTATCTGAAAAGTTTTAACGTCAGCGGGATATAATTTAATAATATCCT
>WAQR01000245.1 GCA_015520145.1 Candidatus Hydrothermarchaeota archaeon | reverse complement strand
TAAAGAGAAGAAAGTGGATTTGATTGTGATGGGAACTGCTGGCAGGACAGGGCTTGACCGCTTCCTTCTTGGAAGTGTCGCCGAGAAGGTTATAAGGACATCTTCGTGTCCGGTTATGATTGTGCACAAGTAACTTTTTTTGGAGGTTTCTTAAATGAAAGTTAAAGATATCATGACAGAGAATGTAGTGTATGGTGAAGTACCAGGCAGCGCGTCTGAGGCGTTGGATACCATCATAAAAAACCGCATCTCCGGGATGCCGATTGTGAAAAAAGGTACAAAAGAACTCATTGGTGTTGTAACGAGGCGAGACTTCTCCAGACATCCTGACGAGTCTCAGCTGGCGATATTGATGACCAGGGATGTTACAACCATTCGTCCTGATGCGGATATCAAAGAGGCTGCCCGAATACTATTAAAAAATAAATTTAGGAGACTTCCTGTGGTTGAGAACAGCAAACTCCTGGGAATCGTTACTACAAGCGATATTGTCTGGAGGGCGATCGCCAGGACGAAGATTGACGACCCGATTAGTAAGTATATTGATAGGCAGGTTACTTCGATATGGGAAGGAACCCCGCTTAAGGTTACATACGATATAATGAGGCTCTCCAGGAGCAGGGCGCTGCCTGTGCTAAATTCTGACGGAAAACTTGTAGGTATAATCGCAGATACAGACCTGCTTAAGGTTTCAATGATTAGAGAAGAGACCAAGAAATCAGAGATGTCAGGTGGAACAGAAGGAGATTCGTGGGGCTGGGACAGCAAAAACGTGATATATATCACAAAGAAAAGGCTGGAAGTCCCTGATATACCTGTAAAGGAATGTATGGTCAAAAGTGTCGTGACAGCAACTAAAAAAACATCGGTCTCTGATTGTGCAAAGAAGATGGCAAGATCAAAAGTCGAGCAGATACCAATAATCAATGCAGAGGGCAATATTATCGGGCTTATCAAAGATGTTGACCTCTTAAAGGCCATTTAGCAATTTAGCATTTCTTTATTACCATGCAAGCGCGCCCCTGCCAGTCCTTTCTTTTATGCCAAGTGATGCCGCAAACCTGTCGATATCCCTGTTTTTTATCACAACGTTTTTGTGTGCCTTTCTCAAAAGGTATGGGTATCCGTCAATACTGATGCTGCTTATCTTATTTAAGAGGTCTTTAATCTCTTTTTCCTTAATGTCTCCCGGGACGTCCATCAGCAGCACGCCTTTGTTCTTTTCGAGCCTGGCATAGAAATATGTGAAGGTAGGCACAAGGCTATTGAAAAATTCTCCATATACCGGGAATCTTTTCTCCAGGACCTTAACCTTCTCATCTGCAAACCCGTAGCCTGGCATCTGCGAGACCTCGTCAAATATGGCGATGTCAGGCATACCTTCCTGAAACGACGACCTGGTGGACGTTTTAGAGACTCCAACTATCTTACCTCTCCCCTTTTCGATGAACCTTTTGATGGCCGTAAGGTATTCGAGGTACTCCAGGTACACAATCTTCTTAAACCTGTTTCTGCCGTCTATCCTGTCTGCAAGCGTTTTTGATATGATCTGGACTGTTTCGTCTTCTTCGATTTTGGGCAAAAACTTCTCTACCTCACAGCGCTCGTCCTGGGACAGGTCAGCAGCAGGGTTTCTTGGAGTTATCAGGTCGCTGTAAATCGAGCCGTCCACAAGGAATAGGTCAACTTCATCTATTACCTCAATACTGGCCTTGAACTCGAAGATTGTGCGGTATATGTCAAGGCGGTCACTGACGTCCCTGTAGGGGTAGAGTATGTCGATGTCTGCAAATTTTGATTCTCTTATCTTTTTGTCGAGCACGACGGCAGACGCGTTGACTGCGTACAGGATGATGCTCTTGTATTTCTGGTGATTGATGCTGCCGTCTTCTGCCCCGATTACCGCTGCATGTCTTTCGAAATCCGCTTCTTTCCAGTAGCTTTTGTATTTTTCGATTTTTCCTTTGTCTTTCAGGCAGGCGATTTTTTTCTGGATGTCCTGCCTTCTCTTTGAAAGGGTTTCAAAGGTGATGTCCAGCATATATTTACCACGCCCCCTTTTCTAGCGGTACATGTCGGGTTCTGGCTCAGGTTTTGTCAGGTATTTTATCTGATCTCTCAGTCTTGTTATAATCTTTTCTGTCTTCTCTGCCTCTTTGTAGAGTGGTTCGACATCGATTTTGACAGGTGGATGGATCCTGTGAATGACCTCGATTATCTTTGCTGCCGACTTTGCAAACGGCGTAACATGACTTGCCTCTGCGAGGAGGATTATGGTATCAAATCCGTTCAGCCTCGACTGGTTTAGCAGAACTCCAGAGACCCCGCTTATCATCCCCCTGCCGAGATGCTGGATATCCAGTTCCTTAAGTTTTGCCCGTGCCCTGTCAGTGCTCCCGACTCCATAGACCGCTGAGACGTCTACCGGGTTCTCGGTAATATAGACTTCGGGTGCAAGTATCCTGGCACACAGGTTCTTCTTCGCCCAGTCAAGCATCATGTCTGCGACAGGTCTTGCAAGAAATGGTGGAGGCGTGAATTCAGAGAGGAATATTACAAGTTTTATCTTCTCGTCGGCATAGATCCTTGCAGGGAATTTCGGTTTTCCTGCATAGACCATGGAGACCGGCGGGAAGTCGTGTGAATCAATTGCACCTATCTGGTCGAGTTCGAGGCTTGATATCAGGTAGTGCGCTGCAATCGTGCTGACCAGCCCGGCGGTTGGAAACCCGCTGATTATTGTAGCACCCCTAAGATCCATGTCCTTGAACTTGTGTATCTTTATCTCGACCATTTTTACCATCTAAGATTAGTTTTTAAGCCGGGAGATATAAATATTCGCATGTTTGAGGTCACCGTTCCTTAGAAATCTTTTTATACTCCTTTAATCCTAGAAGATAATATCATATCAGGAGGTTAGGGATAATATGTACTATGTAAATGGATTGGAATATCTTGGAAGAGATGTAAAAATTAAAGGGAAAGAGATGAAAGGCGTTGAAGCCAAAAGATTTGTAACATTGAAGAAGGTAGACACCATGCCGACCCAGGACGAAGTGATCAACCTTGCAAAGTCAAATCCCAAAGTTAAGAAAGTCTGGGTAATGGAAATGCAGGGAAACAAGTGGAGGAAGGTCATGGATGTAATGAATGTCTGAATGAATGTCTGATTCCAGAGCTGGAAGGGAACGTATCCCTTCCTGCCTCCATTCATTTTGTGATCTTATCTGCGATGGCCTCTATTGATTTTAGTGCGTCTGAGTTGGGGGTATTAAAAAGGGCATTATTTAAGATATCTGCACTTGTCACTTTTGTGTCAAAAGGTATGTATCCCAGTATCCCGAACTTTATGTTATTTTTAATAAAGTCTCTTTGATCGTCTGACGATACCTTGTTTCCAATGGCAAGGACATCTTTTATCCCTATCTCTTTTGAGAGTTCATATATCCTGTTTGCAGTTTCTACTGCTTTTGCGCTGGGTTCAATGACGACCAGCATCAGATCAAAGTGTGCAGCGGTTTTTCGTCCAAGATGTTCTATCCCGGCTTCTGTATCGAGTATCAGGATCTCGTCACGTTTCAATACAAGATGCCTTAAAAGGGCTGACAGAAAGGTATTTTCCGGGCAGATGCATCCGCCGCCGCCTTTATCGACAGTACCCATTACTATGAGCCTGACATTTTCAATCCCTATCGAGTACCTGTCCAGGATGTCGTCGACCTTTGGATTCATCCTGAATATGCCGTCCGATATCACCGCCCTCTCTTTTATGAGGTCCTTGAGTCTTGAAACAGGAATCGGATTTTCGACCCCTAACGCAGTATGCAGGTTCATGGAAGGATCGGAGTCAACTGCAATCACCTTCTTCCCACGGCTTGAGAAGACCCTGGCAAGTGTACCTGATATCGTGGTCTTTCCTACTCCGCCTTTGCCTGATATCGCAATCTTCATATATTGACACCTCTAATTTTAGTGTTGATAATCTAAATTAATCTAAATATATCTGAAGGTATTTAAAGGGTTTTACATGATACTTGAAATTATCAAACATGACGGTCCTGCAAGGCTCTGTATCCTGCACTTCGAGAGGAGGATAAGCACGCCAGCTCTATTTTTTCCTTTAATAGATGATGACATGAAATTCAGGCATGACCTATACCTGGCATCGGGAGAGAAATATAAAAGATACAAATCAAAAAAGAATGTAGTTTATTACTGCAAAAGCCTTTTTCACCCTGACAGGGACGGCATTACTGGTGGAACAGGTGATACTGTCCCTGACGGGGTATTCAGGATACTGCCGGATTTTCCTGTCGGTTTTGATGTACCTGAGGAAATCGCCAGGCTGGCAGTTGATAGGACATTAAAATCAGCAGGAGAACATCCCGGGATGGGTGCTGTAATTCACGGTTCAAAATATCCAGGGCTGAGGAAAGAGGCAGCAAATGCCTTAAAAGACCGCCCGATTCTCGTCATCGCAGACGGAGCGAAACTGATAAGAAACCCGAGACTTGCAGTCGAGATAATAACAGGTATCAGGGAGACGGTATCTCCAAATACTGCCCTGTATCTCCCGTCAGCACCACCAAAGATGTTCTACATCCTCTCATATATGGGTATTGACCTATTCGATGTATCAGGCTGCATAATGGAGGCATGTGATAACAGGATAGTTACTTCAAGAGGGTCTTTTCATCTGGATGAGATTAGAGAGATACCGTGTACATGCGGTGTCTGTAGAGATAAAGATCCCGATGACCTCGCCGGTGATTTTCATGGTATCGCATGCCACAATTTCTACACCGCTTTCAGGATTATAAAAGAGATTAGAGAGGCGATTAGGGGCGGTGCACTTAGAAATCTCGTAGAAGAAACGAGTTCATGCAGTGTGAGGTCAATGTCAATGCTCAGGATACTTGACAGGGAGAAACAGGATTTTCTGGAGCGGTACACTCCGATATCTGCCAGGAAGATGGCCGCGATAACAGCGGAATCACTAAACCGTCCGGAAATTGAAAGATGGCGTGCGAGGATAAAGACACGTTACAGGCCGCCGGATGACGCAAAACTTACAGTACTCCTCCCCTGCTCCAAGAAAAAGCCATATTCAAAATCAAAGTCCCACCGCCAATTTCAAAGATATATAAAAAGAGGGGCGAAGGGCAGGATAGGTCTTGTTCACGAGGTAGTTCTCACCTCTCCTCTGGGGATCGTCCCGCGGGAACTTGAGTGCGTATTCCCGGCTGCCCATTATGATACCCCTGTAACAGGGCACTGGTCAGCTGAGGAGAAGGACATCGCGGTATCACTCATAAAAGACTACATGGAAAAATCAAAAACCGAGATTATAGCACATGTAGGCGGTGCATACCAGGACATATGCAGGGCACTTGATATCCATTTGACGGCCTTTGAGGATGTGCTTTTAGACGAATCGCTTAAAAAACTGGAGTGTGAGGTGAGAGACAGGCTGGAAGGGTTTGAGCCGATAAGAAGGGGTCAAAAAGACCGGCAAATCGAGGCCTTAAAGAAGCTTTGCGACTTCCAGTTCGGCCCGGGATCAAGCAGATACCT
>WAQR01000244.1 GCA_015520145.1 Candidatus Hydrothermarchaeota archaeon | reverse complement strand
GGGAGAAGGCAAAGGACAGGATTGAGGAGTATATGGTGCGGGACTGACACAGGTGAGGGTGATAGGTGATGGGTGAGGAAGAGGGGTGATGGGTGAGGGAGAGGAGTAGGGGGACGATGGCGGACTATACCGGCGTCGTATTATAATGCTTCCCAAACGGCCTGGACGAAACAGGTCTTACCTTTGTGAAATCCTTGCTCAACAGAAAATCGAGCGGGACATTGAAGAGCTCGCTGAATCTCTCAAGTATCGGTTCAAGGACTTTTCTGTCATCCCGGTCTATCTCATCTTTTACGGCATAGACACCGAGCAGATGCTCCTTGACCTCGCCTCTTACATAGATCACACCGCCGTGGATCCCGCACGCCAGATCGCTCTGGACAACATCACCTTCAACGTCCTTTACCCTGCTCCCATCGATATTGTCCCTGTCTATCGGCCTGCCCCTATCTATGATAGCGTCCCTAAAATCCAGCCCCAGTACAACGATGATGCCCCCTGCCATATATTCGCCGCAGTATTGCTTGACCGTACCGCCGTAACAGATGACAGGCCTTTTGTCCATGAACTCTTTCATGTGGATACCCACCCTGCTACCGCCGTTGCCCATGATAAATATCCTTCCACCTCTGGCGCCCATGCCAGTGATATCCCACGAATCGCCGTAGACCACAATCTCGCCGGAATTGAGAGTGTTTCCCAGAAGGTACTCGGAAGAACCGTGGACAATGATTGTAAGCCCATCGGAAAATACACCCAGATCCAGGCCGGCATCGCCGAATATCTCAATCGTTACATCTCCTTTTATTCCTGCACCGATAAATCTCTGGCCCATGACATTTTTCAGGGTAATCCAGTTATATCCGTCCCTGACCGCCTTTCTGATTTTCATATTCAGTTCTCTGTGGTCCATCTTGCAGCCGTTACAGCTGTCTCCTTTTGCGTCTATCACTATCTTTTTAATATCCCCAGTACGACCTGTATTTCCCATGTCCGATACCATCACTCACCACCTCTTCCGATGCGTTCACCTGCATGTTTGACACCAAGTATCTTTGCCTCAGCGGGATTTGGCCCGATATAACGCAGCCTGTCCCGGTTGCCGACAAAGCTCTCCACGGCATCAATACCCATCGTCCCCAGTACCTCTTCCAGGTCAGCGTTCCACGCCTTGAGCATGTTTGCCACCCTCCTTGTACCCCAGTCAATATCTATGCGATTGCCGAGTTCTGGCCTGCCTGTTGCAATACCCCAGGAACACTTCCCAGTCGGACACTGCTGACACACCCTGCAGCCCAGTGCTATCAGTGGTGCAGTACATATCATGCCCACATCAGCTCCAAGTGCGATTATCTTTATGAGGTCAGCAGATGAACGTATCCCGCCACCAGCGATAATGGTCACCTTATGCCTTATCTTTTCATCTCTTAGATGCTGGTCAACCGATGCTATTGCAAGTTCAATCGGTATCCCTGCATTGTCCCTCACAACCCTTGGCGCTGCACCCGTACCTCCCCTGAAACCGTCGATTGTCATAAAATCTGCATTTGCCCTTACTATGCCTGAGGCGATTGCTGCCACGTTGTTTACCGCTGCTATCTTAACGCCCACTGGCACCCTGTACTCTGTCGCCTCATGTAATGCTGCAATAAGTGTTTTTAAATCTTCTATTGAATAGATGTCGTGCTGTGGGTTCGGGCTTAATGCATCTGTACCAAGTGGTATCATCCTGGTCTCGGAGATAAGCTCGGTCACCTTCTCGCCCGGGAGCTGGCCGCCGTGGCCGGGTTTTGCACCCTGCCCGATCTTAATTTCGACTGCTGCAAGGCCGAGATAGTCTGTGTCTATCCCGAATCTCCCGCTTGCAATCTCTCCTATAAGATGGTCTTTATATGGGTAGTGGTCCTTGTGAAGCCCGCCTTCACCCGTACCCATCATGGTGTCCACTTCCTTGACCGCCCGGTACATTGAAGTTATTGCATTGTAGCTCAGCGAGCCCAGCGACATGTGGCCGATTATAATAGGCATTGAGATTGCGATATTTGGCGGCATATCCTCAAGCTCGAATCTCCCATCCTTTTCCACAATCCCGAGATTTTTCGGTTTTCTGCCGATATATGTCCTGGTCTCCACAGGTTCTCGTAGAGCATCTATTGACGGGTTTGTCACCTGGCAGGCGTCCCATACAAGGTAATCGAATACCATCGGATACGGCCTGTCATTTCCTGTCCCTGCCAGCAGGACATTCCCTGTCCTGGCCTGCTCCATGATGCTTCGGATGTGATATGGTGTCCAGGTGGCATGTGGTGAGAAGGCAACAGGATACGGGACGATCTCGATTGCATCTTTTGGACAGAATGTCACGCATCTCTGACAGGCGACACAGTTGCCTGTGTTCTCTACGACCGGTTTTACTGGTCTTTTCTTCTCTCTCTTTTTACCACCCTCCTTATCATCCTCCTTATCCTCCCTATCATCATTTTTTTTATCAAACGCTATAACATCATACGTGCAGTTATCTGCGCACCTGCCGCACCTGATGCAGCGCTCATAATCTATTATTACCTTGAATCGCGGGAGTGTTCTGTCATTTATCTTTACCATTTTTCATCACCCAAGTAACCTGGAAAAGCTATTGAAATCTTCTCTAACACCTTTCTGGAGCAGGCCGTCTGTAGTCGCTACCACCGGCATCCCGGGGTCAGGCTGCCAGTAATTTTGTGTGTCGTCTACCTCGTGGATGGAGTTAAGTTCGCTTGAGAGATAGAACGTGCTCTTATCTTCTGAAACTGCTGCTATAAGCGGTCTGAGTTTTTTCCTGTCAGAATGACCTATCATCGTGGGTTTCGGGCTGTCGGTTGTAATTACTATGCTAAAAGGTCCGTTGGCAAGCGCCCATCTGTGAACGATTCGAATTGCGGTCAGCCATTTTTTTAGCACGGGTTCCATCCGTTCTATGTCTCTCCAGTAAGGAGGGGATAGTGTTGTTGTTGCCAGTTTGAGGGCAATCTTCTGTGGATACCCGCTTTTCCTGATGATGTAGTCGAAGATGTAGATTATCGGCTCGGTATCTGTCATGAGCCTGCATTTATATCCGAGTTCGTTTAGGTATTCAACATTTGTACCGTAGGATGTGATTTCGCCGTTATGAACTACTGCATGGCCGAGTATGGAGAATGGATGGGCGCCGCCCCACCACCCAGGGGTATTTGTCGGAAACCTGGAGTGGAAGCTCCACATATATGCCTTCATGTCTGTTATGTTGTAGAATTTTGCAATCTCGTCAGACCACCCGACTCCTTTGAAGACCGCCATGTCCTTCCCGCCGCTCATACAAAACGCGCCGTCAATACAGTCGTTGATGTACATCATGATATTTTTCATCTTATCGTCTTTGGAATCCCCCACCCTGCTGTCCTCGCTGTTTCCGTTCGGGTCTACGAAAAAACGCCATATAGTAGGATATTCTCTAAAGACCCCTTTTGTTACGGACACCCTCTCGTCTTTTATTATATCCACATGGTCTTTTAGGAACTCTTCAACCCTTTCTTTTGCAGG
>WAQR01000243.1 GCA_015520145.1 Candidatus Hydrothermarchaeota archaeon | reverse complement strand
TTCGTAATTTGACCATATAAACGTTGCTTTCCTTTAGGCTGGCCACCGTTTGAATGGGCTATCCCTCTGGCATTGATTTCTTCCCGTATTGCCTGAAATGTTCGTCGAAGGTGAATACAATAGTGGGATTGCAAATACTACCGATATACCACCACCCAGCATTTTGACACGCACCGATGTGGTTTTTCAAAATCATCTTAGAAAGTCAGCTCATGCATATTTGAACGTTTATTCAACAAAAATTAGTTATATCTACAGAAGACATAATAACATAAATAACATAATAGGGGAAAATATATTAGAGGGTAACAGTAACAGGTGGAGGGGCCTGAGACAGAGATATCCAAGATATACTGGAGATAAAAGAAGGGTATAGTAACAGACCACTCGAGGGGGGTATGAGAAGAGCTATGAAAAAGTGGAATACAAATATTGACGGACTTGATAGACTACTTGATGGTGGAATAAGGGAAGGTTCAATATGCATACTCTATGGACAGCCTGTATATGACAGGAAGATACTTGCCAATGAACTATTCCGCAATATACTCGTCTCAGATAGAGGTATCGTATATGTAACATCAAAACCACGCAGAGATTTTGAAAGATATCTCAAGGAGAGCGGGCGGTATTCGAAGAACGGCTATGTATTTTTGGATATCCTATCCCCGGGTGAGACTTCAGAGGATAACAATATAACTTCTTTTTCAGATTATGCCCGTATATCCAGCAATATTGTTTCACAGATGACCGAGCTTGCAAGAGTAACTTCCTCTCAGGTCATATTTTTCGATTCGCTGGACGAGATGATCAATGCCATCCCTCTTACAGGGGTATTTAGATTTCTCACTTACCTAAAGACAAAGATCAATGAAACAGACATCCCGAGCATTCTTATCGGAGAGGTGGGGGTATATGATGATAGCGCCAGGAAGATGATATCCCAGATAGCCAATATAACAATTGAGATGTATCCTGAAAAGAACGAGATTAAAATAAAGGAAAAAGGCAGACGGGAAATAAAGTCAAGATATAAAATTGTCGGAGAACGCATAGTTATCGAAGGGGGTGATGTAATCCGTGTATGAATATATTCCGACCAGAGGTATTTTGACCAATATTCAGAAAAGGATAAAGTTTTTTCTGGAAGTAATCGATGAGATAGAGGATGAGACTAAGAGGACAGAGAACCTGGATGTACTGGCTCTTGCAGAACTGGAACAGATGGGAGAAAATGCAAAATATGGGTTCTCTATCAAAATAGGGAGTGCCCAAACAGACGTCTTATCCAGTGACGTTGAAGTTCCAAGTACACATGAGATGTGATCTATCTGGAAAATCAGATAGGATGAGATACCACATCCAAAATAATGTCCACAGTCTCCTCTGGAGTTGCAGTAGTATTTACCACAACAGGTCTTACGATCTTCAGGAGCTTTTTAAGAAACCTCCTCCTAAGCTCCAGTTTTCGCTCGCTTCTCATCAGGAGATGTGGATTATAAAAATTGTTCTCTACCATGAGTTCCAGCATCTCCTCACCGGTCACTTCCCTTACCACCTCCCTATCATTGAAGTCCCGCTTAAGGAGCACCAGGCAGGACAGGGATGTGACCTGTCTTATCTTTGCACCACCAAAAAAGTTCTTTAAGTTTACCACCGCCCTGCCCTTCTCATTGAAACGTGCATATTTCAAAAGGGGTTCGAAATCTGCCCAGTCCTTCTCTATTCCTCCACGGATATACACTTCCTTCTCAGAACTCATGGCAGTGGCCTCTGTACCCTGGAACCGCACATAGAACCAGTCGTCACTTATAAGCCTTGCCTTATCCCGTCTGAGAATGCCGTAACTCAGGGTCGTCTTCCCTGAACCGCTATGCCCCACGAGAGCAATACCCTCCCCGTGATAGTCGAGACATGCACCATGGAGTGAATAGAACCTGTGGATATCTTCCAGGATATCACCTGCCAGGGCTAGGGCGAGTGACTTTATATAACCGTAATAATCGCAGTTCCATATAAAAGCCGACCTGGAGGTTGGCTCGTACTCTACCTGGAAACCGTCCCTGTCCTCGTCATCAAAGACCAGTAACCTGCCGTGAGACCTTATCTTCTCACTCATGTGATAGAAGTTCTCATCGAAGGTATTTACAGTTTCAACCTGGTCGGTCATAAGTTTTATGCAGCAACCGTTGATATCCGCCTTCCTCTCGTGTCTTATCCTCTTTCCCCTGAATAACGCCCTCCAGTTCATATCAGCCTTCTGCTGGGATATGAGTGTTATAGGATAGCTCATGTCCCTCCCACCTGCCCTGAAGTACCTGCCATCTCTTCAGATATACCCTTACCTTTCCCCGGTCCAGCACGTCCGTCCACACTTCCAGCCATATACATCTCATCTCACAAGTTTTAAAAATTCTTTTGCTTTTTCTGATATCTTTATCTTTCTAATCTCTTCAAGGTTCTCCAGTTTTTCAGGAGGTATTACATCCCTTCGCCCGAGCCTGATGATAACTTTCAGCACCTCTTTGAGCTCCTCTACATCAGCAGATACCACCCTGGCCGAGGTCTCGATGTCCAGATTGGAATTCAAAAACAAAGATATCCCTCCAACCGCCCTGCTGGATGTGACCTTCAGATAATCCAGGAGGATATCCTCGATTTCAAATTTCTTAAAGACAATTTCATGAGCATTCTCGATTGTGATAATCTCTTCGTCTATAAACTCTTTTATCGCGGATATCAGGTCATCGTCATTAAGTGTATCGAGCGCACTTTCCAGCTGCTCTTTTTCAGGTATCGGCTGAAGCCCTGGAAATATACTTGCATATCTCCGTTCTCTGTAAGGTTTGATGAGTAAAAATTTGAATATATCCCATGCAAAAAGTGCCTTTGGTATCTTTATCAGCATCTCCTTTCTTATCTTCTGCCTGTATTCTATTGCCTCATCAAGTTCAGGAACAAGATTGCCATACTCATCCATGAGTTCTGCATCTTTTAGCGCATCATCGAATTCGTCCATCAGTTCTCTGCGTTCCTCTATAACCCGCGAGTCCATCGAAAATGCGGACGGCGTGGCTTCATACATCCTGGATTCCATCTGTTTCCTTAATTTTTCGTACTCCCTTAATTTTCTGACATCGACCTTTTTATCAAGTAAAAAATTCAGCATTTCATCCCTTTTGTCTTTTAGAATCCTTGTATAGGCAATTGCAAGTGCCTGCCTGTTGTATCTGCCGCTTACCAGTATTGATCTCTCATGGTGGTACCGGATATGTTCCACCACTATCCTGCCGTATTTCTCTCTCAGTACTCCTTCATAATCCATCTTTGATTTTTTATCTATTTCGACCAGTTCCTTTTTCGATACCCATTTTCCATTTTCCC
>WAQR01000242.1 GCA_015520145.1 Candidatus Hydrothermarchaeota archaeon | reverse complement strand
GCCTGTTTCATTGCCTCTTTATCAAGCGGCCCTATCTGTTCAATGATCTTTTCGATTCTCTGCAATTTTGGTTCACCTCTTCTCACTTCCTTATTTCCTTCCTTATTTCCTTTGTTCCGTTCTTCCGTTCTTTTATTTCCTTCTCCTTTTCGTATCGTGTGGCAGTTGCTCTCACCCAGCTTAAAAAATTTTCTATTATCTCACTATCTCCTGGATGACCTCAACACACATAGTCTAACAAGTCAAAAAATATAAATATGATGACTTACCTAAAAAGATGTTCTGTTAAGTAATTATATAATTATTTAAAAAGGAGCGAGCAATTGGGCAATGAGACTTCCTTCTAGTTAGTTTATGTTATAAATAAATTTTATATAAATTGTTAAAGGGGGATAACACCTTGATTTTATGTGAATGTGGTAAATTTATCAACAAAGATACCTTTCGAGACTATATCAAGACTTCGATAAATCCTTCCACGCCTACGATAGGGCATGCCAAATGCGGGCTGATATTCAATTTTGTCGACGCAGGTCTTCCTAAAAAATATTCATCCAAAAAAGAGCTGAAGAGCATTGCGAAAAAGTTCGCTGAAAATAATGGATTATCTGACTCACTGACACAAAAACTGCTCTTAGAGGTAGACAGGTTAAAAAGGAATGGTAAACTTACTGATTACGACATACTAAGTAGGGCAATAAAAGCCCTGTCTTAAATTATCCAGATATAACTTATGACTCTGTAACTTATGACCCTTTATAAAAACAACCTTGAACATCTCCTCGAAGAACTTTACCGAATTGATTTAATAATCCGCCTCGGCATCGAGAGATGGAGAGCTGAGCACCAGGAAGGTGTGGACGAATTTCAGGGACTTTACATCTCAGAAGATGAAGTAAACGCGATCTTGCAGGCACCGCCCTACAGGTCAAACAGAAAAGAATTAAATCTTGACCTGGAACAGGAGGACAGCAAGATTAAGGAGATCTTAGAGGTTTTGGAAGAGATTAACAGGAAAAAAGCCGAGAGCCTAAAGAAAGGAAAAGATCTTAGGCTTCCCCGTCTTACGGAACTCTTTAACCTGCGTCCTTTCGAGGTTGATGTCATTTTAATCTGTCTTGCAGGAGAGCTGGACATTAGATACGAGAAACTATATTCTTACCTCCAAAATGACGTGACCAAAAGGCGGCCTACTGTTGATATGGTGATAAACCTCCTCTGCCGGTCCATGGAGGAGAGGTTGAGGGCAAGGGAGAGCTTTCTGCCAGGTGCGCCGTTACTCAGGAATCAGCTTGTTCACCTTGGGGGTGACGGACCTGACACTCAACAGCCTCTTTTATCCAGGTTTGTTAAGGTCGATGAGAGGGTAATATCTTTCCTGCTCGGTAGTGATGAAATAGATCCCAGAGTGCAGGATTTCTCGAAAATAATCGAACCGAAAATGTCTTTTAAGGACCTTCTCCTACCTGGAGATAATAAAGACACGTTAATGGAACTGACAGGGAGCCCTTCCAGGATAGGAGTCCCAAGAGTCCCAATGATGTTATTTTTCTACGGGCCATATGGAACTGGAAAGAAGTCTGCTGCGGAGGCGGTTTCCAGAGAACTTGGGACATCTTTACTTGTGGTGGATATGAAGACCATGATGGATAGGGTCAGAAATGGGAATAGAAATGGAGAGAGCCCGTCTGAAATCCTGGGCCTTATCCTTCGCGAGGGGATATTACAGAATTCTGCCATGTATCTTGAGGGATTTGATTCCCTGATAAAAGACAGGGATGCCGGGGATTCCAGGAGTACCAGGGTTGCTGTGACAAGGCTGATTCAAGAGCTGGACAGCTTTCCAAACTGGGTCTTCCTATCTGGCGAGACGCAGTGGGAACTTACAGGGGCACTGGAAAACCATGGTTTTATCAGTCTCGCTTTTCCTATGCCGTCATTTGTGTTTCGGAAACAGTTGTGGAAATCGTTTTTAAATGGCCGTTATAATTACAATATATCTGATGATGTGGATATCGATACACTTGCAAGCAAATTCAATTTTAGCGGCGGTCAGATAAGGGATGCCATATTTACGGCATACAATATTGCAGTGGCAAGAGGGCAGGATGGCGGTGTGGACGGCGGTGTATCAGGATTATCTATGGATGACCTTTATCAGGGCTGCAAAGCCCAGTCAAATAAGAAACTTACCACACTTGCCAGGAAGGTCGTGCCACATTACACCTTCGAGGATATCGTCCTGCCGGAGGATAGGAAAGCGCAGTTAAAGGAAGTATGCGGGCACATTAAGTACAGGAGTGTGGTGTATGCGGACTGGGGATTTGATAAGAAGTTTTCCTATGGAAATGGGCTAAACATCCTTTTCTCCGGGTCATCAGGTACAGGTAAGACCATGGCAGCAGAGATTATTGCAGGTGAAGCGAAATTAGACCTGTACAAGATTGATCTGTCATGTGTGGTCAGCAAGTATATCGGAGAGACAGAGAAAAATCTTAGTAAGATATTCAAAGAAGCCGAGACGAGTAATGCGATACTGTTCTTCGACGAGGCCGATGCCCTCTTTGGAAAGAGGTCTGAGGTCAGGGATTCTCACGACCGCTATGCGAACATAGAGATAAATTATCTGCTTCAGAAGATGGAAGAGCACGAGGGGACTGTGATACTTGCGAGTAATTTTAAGAAGAATATCGATGATGCTTTCTTGCGCCGAATGCATTTTACAATAGAGTTCCCTTTCCCTGACGAGAAGTCCAGGGAGAGGATATGGAGGAATATCTTTCCGCAAGAAACTCCGCTTGGCAGGGATATAGACTTCAGGTTCCTGGCAAAATTTAAAATAACAGGAGGCAATATAAAAAATATTGCTCTTTGTGCAGCCTTCCTGGCGGCAGGGGATTCAGGCGTTGTCAGGATGGAACACATAATCAGGGCGACAAAACGTGAATTCCAGAAGATGGGGAAGCTTTTGACTCCAGGGGATTTTGGGAAGTATTACAAGATGGTGATATGATTTTGGAGGTATTTTTGGAGGTATAAATGATGGAAACAACACAAGTACACAAATCAGAAGTGAAAAGGTCTAACTGGCAGCCGCCCACCCACTCTCAGACCAGGCAGCACACAAGCCAGAGCTCATGCACCGGCTGCGGCGCGTGCCGTAAGATTGCCCGCAGCACTAATACATCTGCCAGCATCATGCTCAAGAGCCTGGATCCTGGTAAAAAGGTATGTGCCACCAGGTTTTTACAGCGCACTTATGGTAACCGGTATGTCCAGCGTCTAATCCAGACAAAAACGGACTCATCCTGCCTGGAGCGTTGCGGCAGCAGGGCAATCCAGATGAAGGCAT
>WAQR01000241.1 GCA_015520145.1 Candidatus Hydrothermarchaeota archaeon | reverse complement strand
TTCCCTGTTAAAATGCAGGTATACAACTATCTAAATACCTCGCAAAATATCCTCGTCGAACTCAAAAAGTCAGACTGGTTCGAGCTGCTTGGCGATGAAAAAGCCGAGCTTGTGGTAGATCCAAACGGTGTCGAATCAGTAAGCTTTACCATAAGGCCTAAATCTGTCGGCATTCATCCAATCGAGGTTACCGCAAGGTCAAAGATGCGTGCCGATGCAGTCAGAAAAGAGATAATCGTCGAGCCCGAGGGGACGACGCGCGAAATCGTCGAAAACGGGATTCTGACCCCAAAAAGAGACGTCGATTTTGATGCAGCACTGCCAGAAGGTATAGTCGAGGATTCCGGCAGGGTGATTTTAAGTATCACACCGAGTATCGTGGGTCAGACAATAAACGGGGTCGAGGACCTGCTGCAAATGCCTTACGGCTGCGGCGAGCAGAACATGATCTTCTTTGCCCCAGATGTCGAGGTATTGAGGTACCTTAAAGCAACCGGCCAGCTCAACCCTGAGATACAGGCAAAAGCCGAGTTCTTCATAACGACAGGCTATCAGCGCGAGCTTACCTTCCAGCACAAAGACGGTTCATTTTCCGCATTCGGCGAGAACGACAAGGTAGGGAGCCTGTGGTTGACTGCGTTTGTTTTGTCAACGTTTAGCAGTGCAAGGGACGTCTACCCTGTTGACGGGACGGTCATCGAGAAGGCCGCCACCTGGATAGAGGGCAATCAGAATGAAGACGGCTCTTTTGACCAGATCGGCTTTCTCGCTCATCAGGATTTGATGGGCGGCCTGAAGGGTAAGTATGCGCTCACGGCATACGTGACGCTGGCTCTGGTCGAATATGGGGACGGCGACAGGTTTGCCTTGAGCAAGGCCCAAAAATATCTGGAAGATAACCTCGATGATGCAAAAGGAGACCCTTATGCACTGGCCATTGGCGCACTTGCCTTAAAAAAATTAAACAGCATATATGCCGACAAGGCCATGGACGCCCTGATGGAACTCAAAAAAGAGGACGAAAACGGCATTTACTGGGGCAGCGATGTTGTTTTGATGCCCGAACCGACTGAGATGATGGGATATCGTCCCCCCCAGCCGAGCGCAAGTATCGAGACGACTGCGTATGCGGCCCTCGTCCTTATGGAGGCAAAGGATGCCAGGGCGAACGATGCAATCAAATGGATTGCCTCCAAGAGGAACTCCAGGGGCGGGTTTACGAGCACCCAGGATACGGTAATGGCCTTCAAGGCGCTGATGACTGCGGCTGTAAACCAGGGCAGGGATATCGATGCGACCATCAGGATAACTTCTGATGGGAAGACAATCAAAGAATTGAGAGTGAACACAGAGAATTTCGATGTGCTGCAGATGGTGGAGCTGCCAGAGGATGCTGGTAACGTGAAAATATCACTTGACGGAAAAGGAGAGGTCAACTATCAGATTGTGAAAAAATTCAATGTCATCCTGCCAGATGTCCCTGTCAAAAGCGATATCGAGCTGAATGTGACTTACAACGCTGAAAATATCGCGGTGGACGATGTCGTCGATGTGACGGTAAGGGTCAGATATATTGGCAAAGCAGAGTCGACGGGCATGCTCCTTGTGGACGTCGCGGTCCCGACAGGATTTAGACCTGTTGTCTCAAGCCTGGACGAACTCAAAGCCAGCGGGAAGATCAGCAGATACGAGGTCGCGGGCAGGAAGATAATACTCTATGTGGACGACCTCAAAAGAGACGTAGAGCTTTTTATGGACATCAAAGTAAAGGCGGTGTTCCCGGTCAAAGCGGTTATACCTGACAGCAAGGCCTACAGCTACTATAACCCTGAAATAAGGGGCGAGTTCAGGGGGAGGGAGATCGTGGTGAATGCGTGAATGACGGCACGGGGGTTGTAAGTCAGGATACTTGGTAAGCCTAATGGCGTTTTATCCTTTTAAGAAACGTTTTGTACGCGGTGTCTACATCAAGTCTTTCCCGCGTTTCTTTCAGTTCCTTTGTCAAATCCCCCCGACCAGGAAATACCAGTTGAAGGAACCGGGTATATTCTACGAGGTTCATCTCCTTCTCCAGTAGACCGAATGCCTTTTTTACTATTTCCTCATCTTTCAAAGCCGTTTTGGACATCAAAATCCCTCACAAAATTAATCGGATTTATAACGTCTATGTTGATTTTCTGTTTTATGCAGGCTTTCTTTTTTAGTATATCATCATCTGTAGTTATAAAATAATCTGCACTGCCAGATATTGCAGATGCAATGTGTAGCGAATCAGCACCATAGATCTTGCAGGCCCTTTCTATCTCAAGAGCGATTCTTTTAATTTTATCATCATCGGCAAAAAGGACTTTTGAGCCTATAACCTCTATCCATTTTAGATCGATTTTCCAGAAAATCGCAAAAAAGCGGTGGAATCTTTACTGATCTTTCTATCTGTTTGGTCATCAAAAGACCTGCCCTAAGCACAGGTATCCAGGTAGACTTTGATCATGAAATCGAATTGGTCAGGCTTTTGTATATAATTTCGTGGGTTTTGATGTGAAAACTTATCGATGTTTCTCTTGATTACGATAAATTTATATAGTTAAAGCGATATATCAATATACAGATATATTGCTAACTGTAGGATATCCATGTACAAAAGCAATATATCACAATATCAATGAAAAAATTAAGGAGGTAAATAAAATGGAAAAATTTAAATTGGTTTTTACAAAGGATGGTGTAGCAATTTTTGAAAAGAGAAGGAGTCCATTTGGTGGTAATATAAAAGATATAGAGATCGAAAAAATAGGATATGGTAGCTTACTGGAAAATAAGAACCTAAATATGGTTGTTAGAGGGATAAGGCCGAAAATAGAGG
>WAQR01000240.1 GCA_015520145.1 Candidatus Hydrothermarchaeota archaeon | reverse complement strand
TTACCATAATAATCCTGTATTTTTGCGTTTTTCCATTGCTTTGATGAAATGAAGAGTTCTATTATCGGCATATGTCATCGCCACAATGTATTGATGTCATGGACATTTGCTAAGGTGGCAAACAATCTATATAAACCTTTCCATCATCCGCATATATGCAAAGGTTAAAAGGTGCGTAAATTGAATGATGACGAACGGGATAAAGTACGGAGAAAATTTGCAGCATTAAATAATATCAATAGAATAAAAATTATCGAACTTTGTCAGGAAAAAGAATATAATATTATCCAGCTAAGTAAAAAACTTGGATTGGGCTATGGAACAACAAGCCAATATGTCACAAGGCTGAAAAATGAGGGTCTGGTAAAGGCGACAGTAACCAAGAATATGACATTGATTAAATCCCTCGTAGAAATCAATGAAAAAGGAGAGATAAAGGTCAAAGGCTAGTTTTTTTAATCCAAAAAACCCTGCTTCCTCTACATCCCCATCACCTTTTACGTATCAATACTAAGTATTAATAAGAACCAAGTACAAATACTTTGTGCCAGGACTTCTTATCGAAACAAAATGTCCACAGAAGACGAAATCCTTACAGTTTTAAAAAAACACCATCCCCAGGACCTATCCATCAAAGAAATAGCAGAGCTTTCAGGCTACAGCAGAGAGACCGTATCCAAATATCTCTATGGACTTGAAAAGGAAGGGAAAGTCAAACTAAACCGGGTCCTGGGACACACAAAGCTTTTCGTCATGGCTGGGGAAGAGTGAAAAATTTAAACAACTTCCTCTGCATATTTCCTGCTTTTTAAAAGCAGGTCCTTGTCAGGCCCGACTTTGATATTCCTCCTGGCAAGGATATTGTGCATATCATATATCGTGACATCCAGGAGTTCTGCGGCCTTTGATATGGTGATCTCTCCCTTTTTATACAAGTCTATGAGATACTCTTCGCCACCTTTATACAGTAACTGTTTCAGGGCAGTGGACTTGTCCACCCTCTCCTTTTTTGATCTTATCTCGGCAAGTTCAATAATCTTTTTTGGTATCCTTAAAGGATATGATACGGTTTTCATACATACTCACCTCCTCAATTCTTTAATCGCACCCATGCATAACTGATATTCTTCTTTATTGATCAGGTGCTTGATATTGTTCAAAGCCCTTTCACCTTCTTTTTGAGCAAGCCATCCAAACTCAACTGCTTTTGAAATCAGATTACCTGGTACAAGGAAAGGCAGGCCATTTATATCAACTACCTTCAGAAAGGCCAGGTCATCAGAGACAATGAAATCCACTCTTTCACTGAAAAAGGAGTGCAGTACAGAGATCTCTCCTTCTCCTAACCTATATACTCCCTTTAGAATTCTTCCTGCCTCTCTATTCCTTTTTACCTTAACTACAGACAGAATCTTTTCGTCCACAAACTTTTTTATCAAGACAGCATCTTTGAATTCTTCCTTTCCTTTGACAGTTTCTTGAAAGACTTTTTCAGTTATCACTCCATCAATTTTCTGTAATATCTTCCTGGCAACTCCAGCTTTTGTTATCTTGATTAATGCATCGGAGTCAAAGATATATCGCATATACAATCTTATACATTCTTATACATTTAAATCTTTTGACGGTCTTAAACTTTTTGTCATAGCTGGAAAATTCTGAGCACCCATCTCCAACCAACTCAATCCAAAAAACCCAGCTTCCTCTTCATCTCCTCACCTTTTACGCATCAATACTAAGTATTAATAAGAACCAAGTACAAATACTTTGTGCCAGGACTTCTTATCGAAACAAAAGGGCTGTCCAATTAAAATGGGGTTTTGAAGGTGTTCATTCTATGGATGTCTTCTAATCGTGTCTCTGCTTGCAGGAAATGTTCTGGGGATAGCGATGGGTACGCTAATCATTCCCTATATCAAGGCAATTTATGGAATTTTAATTTTGATTGTGCTGATAGATATAGCCATCTCCTTGGAAAAGATATCCGCTAAATAAAAAGAGATACGGATGGAGGGCTTAACCGATGACCGACGAACATAACTTTGACACATCGCTAACTTGGTACCAGTCTATTTTAACATAATTCCATATTCCCTCCACCGTTTCATGTTCAGTACCTTGGTCAACACCCTGGATGAGGTCTTCCAGCTCTTCCTGACAAACTCTGGAAAATTACCATTTTCGTCTGCATACCTGTGGATAAAATTTATCGTTTTTGGATCAGATGGGTAACCGCTGCCAATCTCACCATATATCTCTTTGAGTCTCTCTATCCCCCTATCTCTCTCAACTTTTGCAATAATGGATGCAGCAGAAACTACAGGATAAGTGTTGTCTGCTCTGTGTTCTACTATGAGTTCGCATTTTGTATCCAACTTTTTGTTAATATGTTGCTGGAAATTTTCCGGCACAGTACCGACACAATCTATAAACGCCCTGGAAGGTCTGAGTACATTGAGTATCTCTGCGAATTTTATCGCCTCTATCTCATTTAGACTGATTGTCTTTCTCGACTCGTCAATCTCGCATGGAGAGACTTTTATAAGATGATATTCAAAATTTGAAACGAGAAATTTATAAAGCTCTTCCCGCTGATTTCTGGTAAGTTTTTTTGAGTCCTTTACTCCAGACTCTTTGAGGATCTCAATGTCTTTTTCTTTCAGGAGTATTCCTGCTATAACAAGGTCTCCGAGCACAGGGCCTCTGCCTGCCTCGTCTATTCCGCAAATCATAAATATTCCTCGTCGTGAATATTAAAAATACTTTCCGACTTATTGAACGATCTTTCTGCCTCCGTAGCTCAGCCTGGTGGAGCGCGTCCTTGGTAAGGACGAGGTCACGGGTCCGAATCCCGTCGGGGGCTTTATTTTATATACTCTCCAAAAGCTGTATGGCCTTACTGCAGTCTTTAGCAACGCCGCAATCCTTCCCACATCTTTCAAATTCAATATCTGTCCCAAAACATTCCGGATATCTTCCAGGACTCACGTCCCTATCCGCATCTACCAACTCTTCTACCGATTCGTCTTTAGCTGATTCGGTTAAATGCCAGGATGGATCTTCTAATTCCATGTTTTTCCTGCCCAGGTCCTCCTCTCCAGTCTCTTCTGTTTCCTCGTTTCCAAAGATGTCTTCCAAAAACTCTTCAACAGGATTTTGTTTTGGAGGTTTTTTCTCTTTAACTATTGTTTTTTCCCGTGGTTCTTTGGCAATTTTTTCTTCTCTCTTTTCTTCTTCATAAGACTGAATGAGATCCATAAGGTCCTCGCCGGGCTTTGCCGGCTCTATCTCTTTACTATACCGAATTTCATTCGATTCCATCAGGATATCGTCTTTATAAGATCTGACCGGTGCAGAGTAGGGCTTTCTTCTAATCTGCGGGGCGGCAGTACCACTGGATATAAACTGTATCACCTTATAGGTGATCAGGCTGAGAACAAAAAGAGATGCCAGAAATATCCCGAAAGTCGTGGCAAAGTCCATGATGTTATATTATTAATTAATCACATAAAAATTTAACTAGGGATACGTGTTTAGCTAACAAATCCATACGAAGAGATTGTTAGGTGGATGTGCTAAACACGTACGCAACGCAATATATATATAATCATTAGACTTTCTATTACATTGAAAATGTTTAATGCAACGCAATTTATCGAAGACGCCCTAGACGAGATTAGAGAGACTGTAGGAGATAACACCGTAATAATCGCTCTATCGGGTGGAGTTGATAGTGCTGTCGCTGCAACACTTGTCCATGAAGCTGTGGGACACCATCTAGTTGCGGTGTTTGTCGATCATGGTTTTATGAGAAAAGGGGAGAGGAGAGAGATAATCAAAACGTTTAGAGATGAGCTTGGAATGAACCTGGTTGTTGTTGATGCACAGGACAGGTTTTTTGAGGCATTAAAAGGGATTAATGACCCGGAACAGAAGAGGAAGATTATCGGGAACCTGTTCATAGAAATATTCGAGGAAGAAGCAAAAAAGACGGGTGCAAAATATCTGGCCCAGGGCACAATTGCCCCAGACTGGATCGAAAGCGACGGAGGGATAAAAAGCCATCACAACGTCGCAGGACTCCCCTCTGGTATGGTATTAAAACTTGTCGAGCCTTTAAGGGATATCTATAAAGATGAGGTCAGGAAGGTTGCAAGGGAGTTGAAGCTCCCTGAGTCGATCTCTGAGAGGATGCCGTTCCCAGGTCCTGGCCTCGCAGTGAGAGTCTTAGGCGACCTAACACCTGAGAAGGTAGAGATTGTAAGAGAGGCAAATGCAATTTTAGAGGAGGAGATAAGGAGGGCAGGACTAAAACCCTGGCAGGCCCTTGCCGTGCTGCTCGGCGAGAAGTCTGTCGGTGTCAAGGGTGATATCAGGGATTATGGGTATACTGTTGCACTGAGGGCAGTTGAATCAATAGATGCGATGACCGCCACAGCTATGGAAATACCCTGGGACGTCTTAAAGACCGTCCAAAAGAGGATAACACGGGAGATCCCAGATGTTACAAGGGTACTCTACGATATTACTGACAAACCTCCCGCGACAATTGAGTTTGAATAGTCTTATAGGGAACTAAAAGAAAAATTGGATTAAAATACAGAAAGCCTCAAAAGCAGCCGCAAAATCCTTTTACAAAAATATAAATATAGTAAGTCACTACAAGAATTATTATCATGAAAAATAATATCGAATGGACTGCTTTAGCAATTGTTCTTTTTATTCTCTTTTTTGCGTCTTATTATGTAATTAGGCCTGTCCTTGACGCCATCATCCTGTCTGCATTTTTTGCCTATGTCATGTGCCCTGTGACATCCAGAATCGAGCAGACCGTCAAAAGCCGATCAATTGCAGCGATAATTGTCGTCTTTCTAACAGTCCTTCCAGTAGTTATAATCCTCGTCCAGCTTTTAAGTATTTATTCAAACGAATTCGAAAATCTAAGCAAACTGGCGGTTACGATTCCATTTTTCGAAAATATGGACTTTAAAGGATTATATACGATCCTGATAACAGAGATTGAAAATAGAGTAAGCCCTGAAAAGATCATCCAGGGAATCGGTATGGGACTGGAACTCTTTTTGAAGATATTCATTATTATTGCTGGCGCATTTTATATGTTAAAAGAACGGATGGCGGTAAAGGCGTTTTTGATAAGTCTTGCACCTCGATCGAAAGAAGAGATTATACGCAATTTTCTTGATAGTGTTGACAGGATGTTTTATGGTGTATTTGTCGGGCATTTTATCACATCTCTGATAGTAGGAATTATCGCAGGAATTGGATACTATATCCTGGGGAAATATATGGGTATCACACCCCTTTACAATTATCCATTTTTAATCGGGTCTTTTACCGCTGTCGCAACACTATTGCCGATTATAGGTGCGTGGCTTATATATATCCCGATAAGCGGATTTCTGGTTTTAATCGGTGATATAGCAGGGGGTATTTCAACATTCATTTTCGGGGTCTTCGGGCTTACAGTGATCCCTGATTTTGTGATACGCCCATATATCTCTGGAACAAAAGGTGAGACTCACCCGTATGTTGTTCTTCTTGGATTTATCAGCGGGCCTATTGCATTCGGGCCTATTGGAATAATACTTGGACCTGCGATTTTGGGACTTTTTAAAGCAGGCCTGGACACCTACAGGGAGTTCATTTTGGAGGGTGATAAAATTAGATATGGAGATGGAAGTGAAGATGGACAGGGAGATGTGGGTTGAAAAATACAGGCCGCAGAGGATAAAGGATGTTTTAGGAAACCCAGGGTCAATAAAGGCTGTAATGGACTGGATTGAGACCTGGAAATCAGGACGTCCTAAAAAGAGGGCTATGTTGCTCCATGGCCCTCCTGGTACAGGTAAGACCTCAATCGCATATGCCCTTTCAAAGGAGCTCAATTATGATTACATCGAACTCAACGCCTCTGATAACAGGACGCACGGTATCATAAATAAAATCGTTGGCTCTGCCTCTTCCCTTGGGACACTGAACCCTGAATATGAGCGGAAGGTTATAATCCTCGATGAGGTTGACGGCATCCACGGAAAGATGGATTACGGCGGGCTTCGTGCCCTTAAAACCTGGGCAAAGAACTCTTCACAGCCGATAATTTTAATTGCCAATGACCCATGGAAACTGTCCGCGGATTTTAGAGCCCTTACTGTAATGGTCAGTTTCAAAAAGGTTGACCAGAGGACGATTCTAAAGGTCTTAAGGAGTATATGCAGGAGGGAAGACATCGAAACAGATGAGAAGGTTTTGAAGATAATTGCTACCAATGCCAGCGGTGACCTGCGCTCTGCTATAAACGACCTCCAGGGCCTGACACAGGGCAGAGATAGACTGGAACTTTCAGATATCGATGTCCTGACTTTGAGAGATTCTGGTA
>WAQR01000239.1 GCA_015520145.1 Candidatus Hydrothermarchaeota archaeon | reverse complement strand
CTCATGACCTGTATCTCAAAATCGCCGCAAGTCCGCCAAATGCCTTTAACTGCTGACCTTCCTCGGTCTCACTGGATATAACCTCGATTCTCGCACCTGTTGAATCGACCATTTCCGTGAACTCGTCGAGAGTGCTTTTGAACTCGTCTACACCAAGACCCATCTCACCGCAGCTCGGGCACTTTTTTGTAGAGAGCGTGTTTTCATATTCTTTTACATTCTTGACTGTTTTATCTGTCCTGTAATCACAGCTTGAACATGTTATTACCACTCGAAATGACTCGACATCCTCAGATACAAGGAGGGTATCAACAGCCCCTTTTGTCAAACACTGGCGGATTTCGGTCTCACCATAGGCTGCAAGACCGTTATCCTTTACAACCTCCTTCAAAAACCGCTGGACAAGGTTTTTCTCCTTTGTTACATCCAGGTCCCTGAACAGTTCCTTTGCATTATCCACCAGTTCAGTGATGCCAAACTCATCTGTATAGGAGGTATCTATTACGTCGATTATCTTCTTTTGAATCTCGTGATGGAGATAGCCTTCATTGTAGAAGAATTCTTTTGTTGGCCCTGGTCCTCCTAGCAATACCCCCTTTAAATCTGGTGTGTTCATGAAGACATTACTTGCCTGTTCTCCTACTTTCTTGAAATATTCGTGTGCAGCTATTTCTATTAACCTTTCAAACCTCCTCTGGCTCTGGCCGCCCCTGCCGTGTTTTCGCGGGACATTTGAATTGATGTGTTTTGCAATCTCAACCCGCTTGCCTTTCAAGAACCCTATTGTAGCCTCACTCCTGTCAACTACAAGGAGTCCGTAAGTCCCTTTTTCAGACAGCATGTCCCTTATCGTGTCCAGGTAAAACTGGGAATTGCAGTGGTAGATATACGTCACGACCTCCTCTGGTGGGTTTATCATATAGATTTCCATCTTGTCTTTTGTCCCTCTTGGAATCGTACCCACGAACATGACTATACCGTTTTCGGGTACTTCTTTAATCGTTTTTAGTCTCTGCATGATTATCTCTAAAGCTGACTGGACGTTCTTTCTTGTCCTTGCTGATTTGATGTTTGAGGCCTGGGAGTACTCGTCTCTCATCTGGGATATGACATCGTAAATCTTCTTTTTTGGCGGGATGTAGAGTGATACGAGTTCTGTGCCTTTTCCTTTCTTCTGTTCAAGGACTTCGAGTTCTTTTTTTAATTTATGTATTTCAACCGATGATGCTGCTTTTGTCATGATAAATACACACCTTTTTTTAAAGCCATATAAAAACCATATACACTATACAGATGACCTATATATGTATGTAGGTCTGGATGAGTCTCGATGGGCGGGAGGGGTTTGTGGATGTCTGGATGGGTTCATTCATCATCTATCCTGACTCTTTATTCCTATCTCTTCTGTCTCTTCTGCCTCTTCTACGATCTCTTCCAATGTGACATATCTCACATTTAATCTCTCTAAAAAGGTCAATATCTCGTTGAATTCTCCTATAAGATATTTGCCTGACCTGTAGCCTGACGGTTCGTTCGGGTGGTCTGCCATAAGCCCTGGATGGAGATAGATGACCAGGGGTTTTCTGTAGATCTTACATTTGACGACTGAAATTATAAGTTCGAGTTTTGTAATAAACTGCCCCTGGTAGGCCAGAAGTGAGTCTAGATTTCCGTTCAAAAATACAGGAGTTAGTGGGATCTCCAGGATATTCATATCCCCTCCTTTAAATGGGTCGCTGTAGTCTGGATTGTAGGGGAAAGATGGAGCATAAAGTTTGTGGTCGTAAAGATAAAAACCTGCAAGGCTTGGAACAACGCTTGAGTCGTACCTGAACCCGAGTTCTTCCAGGGCGTTTATGGTGTTACTGTCTATCTGGTGCCCGGGCGCCCTGTAGCCGACAGGTCTTTTACCGGTTAAATTCTCGATTAGAAAGATGGTTTTATTAATCTCCTCTATCTGTTTTTCTTTTCCAAGCCCTCTAATCTTCTGGTCGTGGTAATACCCGCCGTGAACCGCCAGTTCGTGCCCGTGTTGAGATATGAGATTTAGGGTCTGTGGATAGTTGTCTGTGACCCTGCCTGTAATGAAAAAGGTACTTTTTACACCGTGTTCGTCAAGTATTTCAAGTATTTCTGGTATCTCTCCCACACCTTTAAATGTTATCTCGCCCCTGGTTATTGCAGGGGGGTCACGCTCGACATCGAAACTTACTGCGACTGGTGTTGGAGTCTTGAGGACGTGATACGCTGTAGATGAGAGATACACAAGACCTGTCACAAGGCCTATCAGCATACCTGTGAGTATCAATATCGAGGTGATTTTAATACGCATAAATCCCGCGCTCAATCTTTTGAATCTTTTAGGAACAGTTAAGAACCGTGTACATATTAAGTCTATCCCAAAACATATAAATACCAAAATTCAATATAATGATATTATGGTTATCAAAGAGTTTAAAGGGGAAGTTACAATAAAGATAGATTATGACAAGTGCAAAGGCCATGCAGAATGTGTAGATGTCTGCCCTGCAGATGTATATGAACTTAAAGATGGAAAATCAACAGCACCCATGGTAAACGACTGCATAGAATGCTGTTCATGCGTTGAGGTCTGTCCGGAAGGGGCGATTGAGCACAGTTCCTGTTAATGTTATTCTTATTCTATCTCGTACATTCTTATCTTATACTCTATACTATCGGCTCATCTCCCATACCACCACAGCCGTCTTCTCTAAATGGATAATTACATCTGCCAAGACTGCATGCATTTCCGGCATAACCTTCCTCGTTAGTAAAACTGATCCATTTGGATACCGCAGCATTTACCTGGTCAGCATTGTAATTATGTTCAGTTATCAGGTAACTCGACAGTCCCCAGACACTTTTTGCAAGATTACATGGACAGCAGCATGTGTACATGGTATACTCACTGCAGCAAGGCGCAGGTATCGGTGTCAGTGCATCTTCCATTACTTTCTCCTGTTCAGGTGTGAGGGTTATCGAGTAATAGTAAGATATAAATTCTGGTGTTTGCACTTTGACATCATAGAACTCAATTCCCTCTACCTCGTCTCCAGGAGGCGGTGTCTTTTGAGGTTTATCTGTACAACCTGTAAGCAGGAATAGAGATGTAATTATCAAAATAAATATTACTATTCTGCCTGTACGATTATTTTTCATTCCCATTTTAAAGTTCACCTCATTTACTTTTACCATCTTCCTTTTCCAATACTACGTTAATAGATATCGATAGATATCCTTAATTGCTTGTATCTTAGATGTATCTTAGATAAATGTTTCCCTGAATTTTCAGCCTTTTGTCGGGATTAAGGGGATCAACCATGAGAGGAATGCATCTGTACTCCTGGACTGTATTATGATCTTACCCGGGCCTGTTAATTCGCAGACAAGCCCCTCGCCGCTGAACAGCGTTGACTTCAGTCCGCCGATCCTTTT
>WAQR01000238.1 GCA_015520145.1 Candidatus Hydrothermarchaeota archaeon | reverse complement strand
GCGGCATATTATAATATATCATCAGCATGAAACCAATTATAAAACCAATTATAAATACCTTCAATACAGGTCTAAATACAGGCCTGCTGCCAGTTCTTCAGGTGTTCATGGCGGCCGCGGCACTCATGACAGCCACAACGATAATAACCGGGATAACCGGGGCAGGAGACGTATATGCTATTCCAGAACAGGGGCTGTTGTGGAGTTATGACCTGGGCGGGAATCTCTACACTCTCGATATATCCGATGACGGAGAATATATAGCCGCAGGTACAGGGGACGGCAGGCTATACCTGCTAAATAGAGACGGAAAAAAACTACTAAGCTATAAGGTTGGAAAAGTGACTAAAGGTGCGGTGATTTCGCCGGACGGACGATATCTCCTGGCAGGGGCATTGAACGAGAAGATCTACCTCTTCAGGGATGGGGGCAGGATACTGGAAAAGGACATGGGAGCAGGGATATCCAGTGTCGATGTTTCAGGGGATGGAAACTATCTGGCTATTGCCACAGGAAACATACTCTCCCTCCTGGTACAGGATGGCAACATATTGTGGAGCAGGGAATTTAAAAGCCATATCTACAGCGTCTCTATAGATAACAGCGGCGAATTTCTCGCAGCAGGTTATGGTGATGGGAACATCACACTCCTTGACAGGAACGGGGATATCCTCTGGTCATATCCTGTAGAGAGCAATGTAAAAGAGGTCTTAGAGGTCTCGATATCAAAGGACGGAGAATTCATAGCAGCAGGTGCAGGACAGACGGTCTATCTTATAGACAGAGATAGAAATCTGCTCTGGCAGTACACTCCAGGAGACAGGATAAAGTCAGTAAAGGTCTCAGGCGGTGGAGATTTTATAATCGCGGCATCAAAGGATTCAATCTACCTGTTTGACAGATATGGGCATCTGCTTCTAGAAGAGCAGGTGGCGTTAGACGACCAGGATGAACTGGAAAAAGCAGGGATCACCTCAGATGGCAGTTATACACTGCTTGGGACATGGGCGGGGATAATCGGATTATACAACACTTCCATACTCGAGAAACCCGCAGTTGTGGCAGGGGAAGAACCTGAAGAACGTGAAGGACCTGTGGAGGTACAGGAAGCAGAAAAGAAAGCAGGGGCGATGAAGGGGGGTGGGGGTGAAACAGGAGAGGAGGATATCAAAGGCATCTGCGGCCCGACAGTGATTGTCCTATTCTCTGTGCTGGCATTGCTCTTCACAAAGCGTTACAAAGCGTTATAGAGGGTTCTGATTACGGCAGAGCTTCTGGAGCATTTGTAAAGCTTATTTCATATTACTACGACATTATCACGACATATCAGTAGAAATCAGGCTCTTAACCGTCCACAAAGAGACATACATGACAATCGCAGACGTCCATACGAGAAAAACAAAATTAGGGAACGAATTAAGCAGGTGCCCGCCGTCAATTATCCTGATAAGAAGGCTTGAAAAAAACGAATGGATAACAAGTATTGCAAATATAACAAGAGACACCTGCTGCAAACTGGCCTCAGGAGCCGTATACAATATCCCGCTCAACGCAGAGCTTGGGAGGTCCACCTGCAATTTTGTATACATCTTATTCATAACATCTGCTATCCCAAACGACATAGCCATAGAAAAAGCGATTCCCGCAGTCAACCCATAGACAATCCCGACAAAACTTGATGTCTGCTGAAACTTATATTTGCGCAGCGTAAAAATCCTGCTAAAATTGTCTGCGATTATATTGCCAACCTTACCAGGGTCACTCCCCAGATGGACGCTCTCCACGAACATCTTAGAAAACGTACCAATCAGGCTGCTCCCGGTCTCCGCGCTAAACAGCATCCAGCTCTTCTTAGAACCCAGCCTGATGAAAAGCCGCCTGTAAAGACTCTTAATATCCCCTGTAAGCGGCCCGAAATCATGGGACGTCAGGTGTTTCAAAGACTCCAGAATCGCCCCGCCCCTTGCACTCGCAGAACCGCCAAGTGACCTTATAAATCCAGGGAAATTCTCATCCTTTCTCTTTATATTGTTCTCAATCCTCCTCGCATGAAACCCAACAATCAACATCGGGGTAAACATCAGGGCAACCAGGAACTGGAACGGGACTCGATTAACCAGGCTCGAAACAGGCGAAAGAGGGAACACAGTGGTCAGATAGACCCCGATACCAACAGCAACACACAGACCAATAGAAATCAGAAGGAACTTGATCAACTGGAGATCTTTTTTTGTGACACGGTCTTCAGAATGCCACACCGGATCAACAGGCACCCTGGCCTTGATAGCATATACAAGGATCACCTCGACAAGCAGGAAAAAGAAAAGTACTGCCAGCGCCGCCTTAAATATATCATAACCCACAAGAAACGGGATAATAATAACAAAGCTCATAAAAAATGTCAGAGACAGGAATATAGAAACATACAGTTCCTTAAATATATCCAGGTCATAAAGCGAGCTTTTATAATACGACTCATAGTCGTTCATAACAGTCTCCTGCTCCTTGAAAAGGAACTTCTCCATATTCTCACCGCTGTCCTGGGAGTATGCGAACCTGTCCAGAAAATCCGAGAAGACCTCGCTTGGAGTCCTCCTGGACGAAAACCTGCATGCCTCCGCCAGACTGCGGTTCCATTTATTGACCAGGAGGTAGATTTTATCTATCTCCTTTGCCAGATATTTGAGTTCCTTTTTTTTAGAAATAATATTAAGCATCTCTTTTCTATCAACATCAGAAATTGACAGCACCCCAAAATTTGTAATAAAAAACGGGATTTTCGAATCGATTTCCTGCTTTCTGTTGTCGATTTTTAGATACGGATATATCAGAGGATAAAACAGACTGATAAACGGTATCATAACAGGGAAATATCCAAGTATCCCTGACTCAATATACCGCGACGCCACAACGAAAAGGAGCACACACAATATAAACGTCCCTGTAAAATACGGCAGGAATACTCTCTTAATATACCTGTCAACAGGCATATTCAACTGCTTTAACGCATCAAGCATCTTATATACCTCGATACCTCATTATATCTCCTCATATAGAGAAAGGAAGTCCTTTCAGCCCTTTTTTATGATAATTCTTGAATATCTCGGTGGTCTCACGGTATCCCATAATATTATTTGCAATCATCTCCTCCAGGATCCTCGCCCGTAAAGCCATCTCATCATATATCTCCCTTGGATCCTCAAACCCGGCAGTCTCTGCAATCTTCGTCTCCAGGATATAGCTGTTATTCAACCCCCGAAAAATATGCTTATCTGTAACCGCATCCCACTCAAACACACTCCTTGTGGCAACCCCACCAATCTCTGTGAAATACCCCTCAATCTCCTCGACCGACGTTACCCTCCTTAGAAACTTGCCCTTCCGATATACCGCCTGCTGGATTAACACCACATTCAGGTTATCTATAAACGTGACAGGGACATTGATAGGGCTTCCAGTAAACCTCTGGATCATCTTTTTTACCGACGATGCATGGAATGTAGAAATCACAGGATGGCCTGTCTGCATCGCCTGGAATGCTATTGCACCCTCTGCACCGCGTATCTCACCGACAATGATATAATTCGGCCTTGACCTCAATGCCGCCTTTAAGAGTTCAAATAACGTCACCCTCCCCTCCTCTGGACCTTTCTCGCGGGTTATCAACTGCTGCCAGATCTCGTGCGGCGGCAGGACCTCTGCCGTATCCTCCGCAGTATATATCTTTGCCTCAGGCTTGATAAACGGCAGTATCCCGTTGAGTGTTGTGGTCTTACCACTTGCAGTCTCGCCGCACACAAAGACACTCATCCCGTACTCCAGACATATCCAGAAATACGCAGCCTCCTCAGACGAGAGCGTATTCCAGTTCACGAGCTGAACGATACTAAGCGGAGTATCTGAAAACTTCCTTATTGTAAAGCTCGACCCTTTCCTGCTGACATCGGTACTGTAGATGATATTTATCCTCGACCCATCCGGCAGCGACCCATCAACAATCGGCGACCCCTCACTTACCGGCCGTCCTATCCGTTCGCCCATATTCTTCAGATAATTCATGAGATAGATATCATTACCAAACGAGAGGTTTGTCATAAGTGTTCCAAAAACTTTATGTATAAGAGATACATTATCCGGCCCGATTACATGGATGTCCTCGATATAGGGGTCTTTGACCAGGGATTCCAGCACACCTACACCGATAATATCCCTTTTAATCAGGTATAGGAACTTGTCACGCTCCTCTTTTTTGAGCGGGAACTTGCGCTGTAAGAGATTGAACCTCTTTTTTTTCTGCCGCGTAGCAGCAGCACCCGCCGCGGCTATCTCTGTGGCCTCATCCATCAGTCTATCTATAAGTTTTCCAAACTCCTCTTCAGTCTTTGGAGTTTCATGATATGGCGCAAGCTCAAGTATCCTGTCCTGCACCTCCTCGTATCTCCTCCTCTCCTCCTCGGTTTCGATAGTCGGTTCTATTACAATATATCTCCTCTTTATCTTAGGGGTTCCAAATATATGTACGAACAGGGGATCTCCTACTGGATAGATAATATTGGGATACATTATTTCCTTGAGATCCCTTGAAATAGTGGTCCTGAAATCAGGCGATTTTCCATGTTCCTTTTTGATTTTATACACGTATTTTTTCAGGTGTATGTTCCTTTTCATTGCAGCAGCAAGATCGTCCATGATAACCACCTATGATATCGAAGTTATTTCAACTATAAATCCGATCTTGGGCTCTACTCTGAACACCGTCACCTTCTGGTAGTTTGTGACACTGAAATTATATTTGACAATCGTGGCGACATTTTTTATATCCCCTCCAAACGGTTTTACCTGGACATCTATGATAATGGTAGACGCAAGCTTTAACTGCTCTTCGACCCTTCTATCCAGTTCCTCGGGATTGATGGTGAAGATAATAACCTTATTAACCCCTGTAATCCTCTTGAGAAAAGATACAAAATCCCGGATATTTTCAGGATTTACATCCTTTGAAATCACACTTGAAAGAGAGTCGATTACAACGACCTCTTTTTCGTAAAACGGTTTACTCTGCATTATCTTCTCTAAAAAATCCTTTTTCGGTGCATTTTCAGAGATCAGGGGAAGGACAGGGATGTAGAGTAATGACCCGTCGATTAGTTTCTTATTGATAGGGTATTTTAGCGAGAACATCTGGTAGATGAAGTCTACAGTGGTCATCTGTGACGAGATAAATGTCACACTGTGCCCGTTTTGCAAAAGGCCATATGCCATCCTCTGACACATAACAGACTTACCGCTGCCGTGACCGCCCTCTATCAATATCAGGCTGCCCTGCGGGATCCCGCCCCCGATCCTCTTGTGGTAGTCGTCTCTTGCCAGTCTAATATCTAAAAGTTTCATCTAATCCTCCTGCATACTCGGTACTCGGCTTCGGTACTCGGCGTTACCAGGCCATCTGATATCATCACCCGATATTAAAGACCTTCTTTCTGCTTTTCCCGTTGTCCAGTACTATTTTAATCGTGTGATACCCGGATGAGAACGTGGTGTCAAGCGAGATATTGCCCACATCAGCAGCGTCCAGGTACCCCTTATTCCCTGGAGTGCCGGTCGTGTAGGTGGTTGAAAGATTTCCGTCTGTCAGGACTGTAATCGTGGTATTATCAAAGATGAATCTCGAATTCCCTGTGTTTTTTATATAGAATATGTAGCGATTATTTACGACAGGGATGTTATCAGGGTCATTTATAATCTCGAAATCGGTCTTTAGTCGGTCACTTAGAATTGAGCCTTTCTCACCTATTCCAAGTGACACCTTGTATGTCGTCAGTCCAAGTGCACCGGTCACACTGAATGCCACAAGGATTGCACCAACAAACAGTATCAGTTCAGAGGCGGAAGTTCCAAATCCCATCTTAAATCACCTCCTCCTCATCTATATCACCGTGTATGACGCGAACCTGGAATGGCCCCTCTCTGTGACTAATTTTGCCCTGTGAGTACCTCCGCCTGTGAGGTCATTAACAGTTATAGTTATCTCGGCAAGTGGCAGGAGGTAGGTATCGCTTGCACTGAAATTCGTTAATTCCCCGTCAATTAATAGATTCCAGGCTGACACTTTCAGTGTGGTGGAACCTTCATTTTTTATCTTAAGCGTCAGGTTGTAGGATGTGGCATTCCCGATAACGGACGTGTTTGTGATATTTATATCATCGTTTTTTTTTTGGTTTAGATCATCAAAATTTTTGTAATAACTCTCCAAAACCTCGGACATCGTATTATCTGCAACAGAATATACATGGATCAGGGAGACCAGGCTGGCCACTACCACAACTGAGAACGTTGCACTGACACTAAACCCCATACAGCTCCTCAACCCCCCTCCTAATCTTCTTGAGTTCTCTTTCCAGTTGTTCCAGGACATCCTGAGATATCCTGTTGCCTCTAAGCCTCTCGATGAACAAGAGTGACATGATATGGTCTCTGGCAGAGAGTTTTTCTTCCATCTTCCCGTCAGAGTTTCCGTCATGAGTTCTGTCACTGTCGCTGGACGGTTTTGTACCCTTTGAATATCTCATTAAACGAGACAGCGCATTTTCAGATATCCAGTTCAGGTCACAGTAAAACTCCAGTACTTTTGACATGTTTGAAAGTCCCACCTTTTCTATGAGGAACTCCAGCCATTTAAGGGATATCATAATAGATACCACATCTTCAGGGATGTCGTGCAGTTTGGCGCTGCCAGACCCATCTCCAAATAAGATCTTTTCAGGCGGGATCCCGTCTATCTGCTTCCTTATGTTATCCACCATGTCTCTGGCCACAGTATCTGCTGCCGCAGTCTCCTGGCTGTCCATATTTAGCCCGGCATTACCCCCAGGTGACATCGCATTCATCAGCATTTCTATCTTCTCGTTCATCTCTGCAAGCTGAGCTGTGAGACCAACGCCAGTGTTCAGTCCCCCTTTATTCCTCTCATGATATTCTCTAAGCGTCCGTTCAATGATCTTTGATAGCTGCTGTGATGTCAGTGGCTTTCCCATAAGACTCTTCCTTAGGTCGTTTAAGATAAATGATGGAACTTTCCCTCTTATTTCTTTTAACCTGCCTTCAATGTCCCCTTCACCAAGGACGTCCTGACCAGCCGCTTTCCTCTGTGGTGAACCCTCTCCCCCACCGGTATCCCCGGCGGTGTCGATCTGTCCCGTGCCTATATCCTCTACATCTTCCATCGGCTATCCCTCCTCTTCAAGTACCTCATAAACGATTGTGTCAACATCGAGGTCGTGTAAGGTCATAAGCTTGAGGTCTACCATTATGTCTTCAAGGCTCTCTTTGCTCTTATCCATATCTCTCTCCAGCCTCTCCAGTTTCTCCATACTTGTTGCCGTAACCTTCGATATGCCTATAAACGGATTGATCTGGTTTGACACCACTTCGTACAGCATCATTATATCACGGAGATTCTCGTCAAGCTTTCCAAGCTCGTTTCTAATCTCGGTAATGTCCTTTCTCAGCGTGTTCACTGCAATATCAAGCCTTGGTATCTCATTGTCGATTGCATTGAGCCTCTCTGTGATCTCTGTTATCTCGGCTGTCCCTGCATCACCTATATTGTCCTCTCCTGTACTCCCTGCCCCGTCTGACCCTGTTTTTGAATCTTCATTTTCTTCTTCTTCAGAGGTGGCAGCAGTATCGTCTGTGAGGTCTTTGTCAAGTACTATACCGATATCCTCGTCACCATCTTCTATCTCTGTGTCCTCTGCTCTTCTAAGCACTTTTGCAAATTTCTTTAATATATTATCTATCATCGTGATACGGTGTGATTGCTATTATCAACTCTCATCGACTCAGCTAACTAATAGCCAAGAATATATATCATCAACTACTCGGTGTCCCTACAATAGCCTCCTCTTCAATTCCTGGCGGCTGCTCGGCAGCAGTAGCGGTATCATCGGTGTCTCCGACTTCT
>WAQR01000237.1 GCA_015520145.1 Candidatus Hydrothermarchaeota archaeon | reverse complement strand
GTAGGATGTAATTTCGCCGTTATGAACTACTGCATGGCCGAGTATGGAGAATGGATGGGCGCCGCCCCACCACCCGGGGGTATTTGTCGGAAACCTGGAGTGGAAGCTCCACATATATGCCTTCATGTCTGTTATGTTGTAGAATTTTGCAATCTCGTCAGACCACCCGACCCCTTTGAAGACCGCCATGTCCTTCCCGCCGCTCATACAAAATGCGCCGTCAATACAGTCGTTGATGTACATCATGATATCTTTCATCTTATCGTCTTTGGAATTCCCCACCCTGCTGTCCTCGCTGTTTCCGTTCGGGTCTACAAAGAAACGCCATATAGTAGGATATTCTCTAAAGACCCCTTTTGTTACGGACACCCTCTCGTCTTTTATTATATCCACATGATCTTTTAGGAACTCTTCAACCCTTTCTTTTGCAGGACCGCATCCGGGGAGGTCTTCCAGTATCATCTGTAGACAGTACTGGTCCTTATTTTCTGGAAATATGCCGTAAGCCGCAAATCCTGCACCCTGGCCGTTTTCCCTCTCTCTCATGACACATATCATGTCCATTATATTCTTTCCGCTTACTGGTTTCCTGTCCATATTGAAAAGGGCAGAGATCCCGCAGGCACTGATATCTCTTTCTGTTCCTGGGTTTCTGGTAAACGAGTGATTAAAACGCATCTTCTTCACCTTTTTTTTAAAATAATCTTCTCCGATTTTATCCTAGGTTCTTTAATTTTATTATCTTTATTATCTTTAATTACTGTGGTAATAATATAGCTTCTTATAGTAATTACTGTACTCTTAAAAAAGGTTTTTGTGAAAAATTACGTTTCCAACCTTAATTACCTGCTCTTTACATTAACTTTTACATTAATGACGTGACAACTCTTAAGGCCGATATTCCGTTCTACCGTTCCGATGAAATCTCCAGGAGTCAGTCTAAATGTTAGGGTCACCATGCTTTTTTCCATATTTTCCAGCTACTCGAGATTAAAGAGAGGAATCAGGTTTGTTGAGGATTTAGAAACGTCGGGGACGGGATTCGAACCCGTGAGGTCGTTAGACCATCAGCTTAGCAGGCTGACGCCATACCAGGCTTGGCTACCCCGACAAGGTTTTTATTTCGTAAGTAGAATATTAACCCCTATATATTTTTCCATAATCCATCACAAGGATTGCTGAAGGCCCAGTGGAGTTCCTGAAGAGGTATTCACGAGAAACCTGAGTGAGGGAAGGCCGGGTCTATTCTTCTCTACTGACAAAAGACGGTTCGGCTGGAGGGAACCCGTCCAATTAACCTTTTTATTTAAAAATCTTTCTAATTTTTTCATTTGGCTGGTTGAGTTGGCTGGTTGAGTGTGTCGAAATCAAAAAAAGGTCTATTTGGCAGGAGGAAAATATCTCTATACGTATGTAATGTCTGCAAAAGAGGGACTGTCCAATTAAAATGGGGTTTTTGGAGCGTTAATTGGATGACCTCTGAACGAGACCGTCCAATTAACCTTTTTATTTAACTTGACTTTGCCACCAGTTGCCTAAAGATAGAGATATATTGGCGTCATGCCAACTATCTCTTATGAAAGCGAACACACTTTCTTTAGGCGGAATAGCCTTGTTGGACAAGGTAGAAAAAGATTTTGGTTTGATTACAGGGATTTTTAGAGGGGTCAACAAAAAGGCAAAGGATTTCGAAGGTCGAGTTAAACTTCTTTTGTACAATCGTTTGACCCATGCGGTATCAGTGCGTCAGATATTGGAGACCTACTCAGAAGAATCATTTGAACTTTTAGGCATCAAGGATGAGCCATCAGAGAGGTCATTGTATAGGACAATAGAGCAGGTAGGCAAATGCTATTCCCTCCTGCTTGAGCGATATCATGATGTCCTGATTAAGCAGGGTCTTGTGGACAAGAACCAGTTAATGGACTTTTCTTCTACCTACTTTGAGGGCGATGAAGCGGCTCTTGGTACATTCGGCTATTCGAGGGACAGACGGCCTGACAGGAAGCAAATTACCTTCGGGATATCAACTGGGATAAACGATGTTCCGACAGCCCTTACCATCCAAAAAGGAAATACCCAGGATAAGAAACACATTCAGCTCCTGCTAAATATAGCTGGCCGGGTCCTTGAGAAGAACAGTCTTTTGATCTTCGATGCTGGTGCCAACACAAAGGCCAACAAAGAGAGGATAAGGAAGATAGGCCATCACTATCTGACGCACAATTCGCCTAAAAGCCAGGGTTGGTCAAATCAAAAGTATTCCCGGCTTTTAGCCTCAAACCCAAGAAGGTCAAGACTTACAAAAAATACGTTCAATTGTTCAGCAAAGAAGCAGTTACTCAACGCTTCTGGATAAACAACCGGGAATATCTGTGCCAGAAGAAGAAAGAGGGCGATGAGTTTCTTTACGTCTTCTTTTGCCCC
>WAQR01000236.1 GCA_015520145.1 Candidatus Hydrothermarchaeota archaeon | reverse complement strand
TACGTCTTCTTTCTCTTCTGTCTTTTTATGTTCCTTCTTCTCCTTCTTCTCCAGTGTTTTGTTCCCTACCTCAAACCCCTGCTCGAATGAGCTGCCGTCTTCGTCTTCGAACTCTATAACACGTTCTACCTGGTCACTGCTGATTCCAAGTCTGGTGGCAACCTCCAGGACGACTCCTGCCCTGCTTACGGTCGTGAGGGTAAATGCCGTCTTCTCACCATTGACTTCGACCTTTACCAGGGTTTCGTTGCCCTTTATTTTTGCCTCTATTTCAAGTTCTGTCTCGTTCTCTTCGTCTCCATCTCCTTTAGGACCGTGTCCCTCTATTTCTGTTTCTTCCACTTCCTCTTTAATAGACTCGGCAATATTCTCAGCTGCTGTTGCCTGCCCGTATGCCTTACCGTAGTCGCCGGCATCATATGCCTCTTTTGCATTTTCGAGAAGGAGTTCTGCCCTGGCAAGTAACACAGAAGTGGCGTTGGTGGCATTGCCAAGAAGGGACTTTGCTTTCGCTATCTCCTCTTTTGCATCTTCGATTCGGTCATAAGCCTTTTCCTTTTTTATATCTGTCAATCCTTTCCTTGCTTCGTGCTCGGTAATCTCCTCTTCAATTTCCTCGTCGGACTTTCCAGTCTTTACTTTTATCTCCATCTTCGTCTTGCCTTTCTTGTTCTTTATCTCTATCCCAACTTCACCTGTCTTGTTCTCCATGGCTGATAGAACCGATTCGATAACAGACTGTTGTTCCGGTGTTATATCGCCCCCAATCTTGAGCTTGACCTTTAGCTCGCCTCTAATCTCCTCGAGTTTCATGACGTGTTTTTCGAGTTCTTTTTCGACTTCAATCTCTTCATCGATCTCCTCTGTAGAGTTGTCCTTTTCTATCTCCTTTATAAACCCCTTTACTTTATCAAGCATCTGGTCGTGCTCGTTTTTGGCCTTTATCATGGCTTTAGTCTTATTTTGTTCTGCCATGACTTTGACCTCGATAAGTCTCTCTCTTGCAATCTCAAGACCTTTTTTACTTTTTTCAGCCTGGTCAAAGGTCAAAAGAAGGCTGATTTTATCAAGGGCGACATCCAGCCCGTACAGGAATGAATCAGGTGTGATTCCCGGGTCTTCAGATTCAGATGCCTCCTGAGCGTTCGCCACTGGCAGACCTGCAAAGATGACCAGTGCCATTATGGTGTGTAGTGCCTTCATTTTTTAATCACCTCGCTCTATATCTCTATAGTTTCATGGCAAAAAAAGTATTGTGAAACCGTGGTGAAACCATCCAGGCCAGCCCCCTCCCAGGTCCCGTCCCCCAGGTCCCGTCCTCTACTCATATCATCCTCTACTCACATACATTCTCCAGGCATTCTCTTATCTAAACCTTATCTAAACCTTCTCTAAAGACAGCCTGTTCCTCTTGCCGCGTCTTTCCTTTTTTAAAACCCCTTTCTTTTCCAGCCTCTGTACCACTCGCGTCATCTTTACCTTGTTAAATTCCAGGATGTTCTGGATATCCTGCTGGTCTTTTCTTCCGTCCATTACAAGCTCGATTACAGCTCTCTCATCCTGACTTAGCCCTTTTAGGAAGAGTTCTCTCTTTCGCTTTTTGTAGTAAATGGTAAAGAAGATGATTCCAAAAACCAGTACGCCTGTCAGGATATACGGCAGTATTTGTCTTTGCCTCTGCGGTCTTGTGTAGTCGATGGAGAATATCAGTTCATCCCCCTCTTCTATATCATCCTCCCGCCACTCCACAACGTACCTGCCATCATCGGTGTACTGCTCGTCTGGTGTGGGAAAGATGCTGTATGTGTTTTTGGTGGAGATGGGAACAGAATCTGGTGGCAGGATTACTGTCATGGTGAACTGTGTGACATTTATTGGAAATCTCACCTTGAACAGGGCTTCAGTCCCTCTTTTCCCCTGGCGTATCGGTGCGCGGGTGTTGAACTGCAATTTTAGATGATTTTTATCTTTAAGGCCGGAAACCACAATGTACGACTGGGGGTCGCTGTGCACACTGTATTCGATTTCGCCGTCGTTTGAAGATACCTTTACCTCTCCAAAGTCCCCGTCTATTAAGTAACTCAGGTCTGTCAGGCCAGTGAAGGTTATCTCTATTTCTTCGCTGACCGTGTTCTCTGATATGGCGGCTTTTATCGAGTAGGTGTCAAAATTCTGTGCCCATGCCGGGGAGGGGGATAGTGCAGTGAGGACAAAGAGGATAGTAACGATTAAAATTAAGGGACCTGCAATTACCATCTTCCTGTAATGGCCATAATTACCTGTCGGGATATCTGTCAATACGGGTACTCTCCTCTTAACTATTATATTCACAGTTAAGCCATAAAAATTGAATCCTGGAGCATCAACCCGTGCAATCTATGCAATCTATTAGGAGGAAAACCAAGAGGAAAACCCACATCTCTATGCCCGCTGCGTTGGTTTCTTATTCTCCTATATTTCATCTATGTTTCATGAATCGATATCGTGAAGGTATCCCCCTCTATTCTCCAGTCCCTCGTATACCCGCCTGCCACAGCATCCGAGCCGTTTGATATCACAAGTTCTTTTACTCTCGTCTCTCTTGTGATATACTCTTTCTGTTTTTTGAGCAGCTCCGTTATCCCTGGATTGTCTACCTTTATGGATGCCGTGATAAATGCCTCTATATTCATGTCCTTTTCTTTCCTCATCTCCTGGATGCGCCTTACAACCTCTCTCGCGTATCCCTGGGACATGATTTCTTCGTCTCTTCTGGTATCTATGAAGACATATCCGAACTCAAATTGTGACATCGAGTACCGCTCAGGTACTGCCTCTTCGAAAATCAGATGGTTCTCAGTGAGTTTGACCTTCTTCCCTTTTATACTGAGTTCATATCCCTGTTTTATCCTCTTTTTTATCTCTTTTATTTCCCCTGCTTTCCTGTCGTTTAATGAGTTTATGGCCTCGATTACAGCACCGGCATCTCCCCTGAACTGTGGACCTATGGCTGTCAGGTTTGGCCTGACTTTGGTTACAATATCTTTAAATCTCTCGACTATTTCAAGCCTTAAGGCATTGCCCTGGGTCTTTATTAAACCTGAGAGGTTCTCTGCTGACATCCAGGCATCTTTGGTACTCGGCTGGTAAATTATCTTCGAGACTGGCCATCTCCTTTTTATCCCTTTTTTCTCCCTGGCAGATGCTACTGCCTCTATTAATTTCCTTGCCACCACCATGTCGGTTTCAAGTTTTTGGTCAATCGCATCTTCGTTGAATGATACCCATCTCTCCAGGTGGACACTTTCTTCGTCTGTCAGGTTTTTGTAGATCTCTTCTGTGATGTGCGGAGCTATTGGAGACAATATTACACCCAGTTTTGTGAGGGTTTCATGTAATACTGCATAGGCTGAGAGCTTTTTTGGGTCTTCTTTATCAATCCACGTCCTCGGCCTGATAATCGTGATATACCACCTGCTCAAATCTTCCAGTATAAAGTCGTGGAGTGCCCTTGTTGCTTTATGCGGATGGAGGGATTCAAATGCCAGAGTCACGTCTCTAATCAGGGAATTGAGCCTTGATAATATCCACCTGTCTTCAATTTTATAGTGTTTTTTGATATCTCTGCCGACTTTTCTGTGGTCGAACCCGTCGAGACTCATGTAGGTTGTCGAGAATACATAGACGTTCCAGAAGATATTGAACATCTTCTGGACTACTTTAACCTCGTCCCAGTTGAAACGCAGGTCCTCCCAGGGTTTGTTTGACCACAGCACATAGAATCTCAGGACATCTGCACCGTATTTCTCGATTACTTCTTCAGGAGATACGATATTCCCGAGGGATTTTGACATCTTTTCGCCTTTCTCGTCCAGGGTGAAGCCGTGCATGAGCACCTTTTTATACGGCACCATGTCAAAGGCGAGTATCCCGCATCCAAGCTGTGAATAGAACCATCCCCTTGTCTGGTCATGACCTTCTGTTATAAAGTCTGCCGGATACCAGGTCTCGTATTCGTCTGTCTTCGAGGGATAGCCGAGTGATGCCCATGCAGCTACACCTGAATCGAACCAGACGTCGAGGACATC
>WAQR01000235.1 GCA_015520145.1 Candidatus Hydrothermarchaeota archaeon | reverse complement strand
GACGTGAAGAGATGCGGGAAATTGATGGCAGTGACATCGAGTCTCTGGCAGAGACCTTTAATATTGACCTGGAGACCTGGGTAATAAAGATTGCAGTACTTGGAGGGGTTGGAGAGCAGATTGGCAAGATGGATAGGGATTCGAGAAAAGATGGTATTAAAACATTAATAGATGCTTACAAAGATGGTAAGATTAAGACCTATCCACAAAACTCTGTAACACGGATTGCAAAATTCGCGCCCGCAGGTCTCATTGCAGATAAGGTGGCCGGTGGTTAGATAAAATAATCTAAATAAGATTATCCACGTTAGATGCCAGACAGATTCTTATAGTCTTATCTTATATTAAAAGAGATCTCTACACATCACATCATTTCATTTTTATAATATGAAATATGGGCTCATGACAAAAATCGAGGCACTTACATGGAATATCTTCGGTTATCCTGGGACGATATCGAAAACGACTGCAAAATTCTGGCAGATGAAATTCAAAAAAAGATTGAATTCGATATAATCGTCGGTATTGCAAGAGGCGGATGGGTGCCTGCCCGCATCCTTTCTGACATCCTCGATAACGACGAGCTCCATACCATGCGGGTCAAGTTCTATACAGATATCGGAAAGACTGCAAAAGAGCCTCTGATAACCCATCCAACACAGTTTGACGTGACAGGGAAAAAAGTCCTGCTTGTAGACGACATAGCAGATACCGGTGAAAGCCTGATTATAGCAATTGACCACCTGAAAAAGAGGAACGCCGGGAAGATATTCGTGGTGACCCTCATAAAAAAACCGACATCAAAATTTACTCCAGATATTTTCGTAAGGGAAACGAGTGCGTGGGTGATATTTCCCTGGGAGGTCAATGAGACGATAAGAAACCTGCGGAGATCTGCCAGGTCTGAAGATGAGTTGATGGAGGAGATGAAAAAAGCTGGTTTGGCGTCAGAGCAGGTTCTTCAGCCAGGGGTCTAATGCCTTCTTTGATGCCGCCAGAACTATTGCGCTTAAAATGATAAATAAAAACAGTTTTGTCGAGAAACCTGCCACAACTATACCCAGCGAGGTACCTGCTGCAGGCGGATGTTCAGTATCAGTTGTTACCATCACGAATACAGCAATACCAACCGATAGCGATGCTGCAATAATGAAGTGCTGCGGAAAAAGCAGTGTGCATCCCCAGCCTACCAGGCTGCAGAGGAAATGCCCGCCGATTACCCTCCTTGGCTCAGCGGTAGGGGTCTTTGGGAGCGCAAAAACTATGAACGCAGTAGAACCAATCGCTGCTACAATGACAAGCTCTGCCATAGACGTGAGGATAGCCAAAAGAAAAAAGACTACAATGGTCGCAATAGCGCTTTGTAATACATAGTTAATCCACATATCCCTGAACTTGGAATCTATAATCTGCACGGTATTACTTCCATCTATATCTCTATTATAAACTAACTATATAGACTGAATAACTATTACTATTGCCAGGAATACTTCTAGACCGATTAAAAAATTTTATATTTTCGACTTTTATCTTGCTATTAAAACAGAAACTTTAGATCGTTCTGATACCTCGTCGCTCACACTCCCAAGTAACCGTTTGCTTAAGTGTTTCCCTCTACAGCCGATGACTATCATATCAGCACCCTCTTCATCTGCTGCTTTTAGTATCTCGTCTGCAGGACGTCCCCATTTTAAAACAGTTTTAACGTTTGTAAGACCTTTTTCTTCAAGGGTTTTTTTGGAGTCATCCAGAAACTGCTGCCCAATACTCGCAAACTTCTCTTTTACCTCTTCTTCGTCCTCCTGTTTTGTTTTTTTCAGGAAATAGCTTAGAGCAGGGAGGTAATATTGAATATCTTCAAGACTCCTTTGAACGGCTACAAGCACAACCTTTGAGTCCATACTCTTCGCCAGTTCTCCACCCAGGTCCAATGCCTTGGAGGAATCGTCACTACCATCTATCGCGATTAATATATTTTTCATCTATAATTCACCTCATTATAATATTTCCACATCTTTTTATGCCTTTTTGATCTTCAGTGTGTATATCCCTTCATTCGCACTATGATCTAATATCTCATGACCTTTCCTCTTGCATTCTGTTCCTATCGTTTCCATTGAATTCGCGTAGTCAAGTATTACTTCTACTACCTCGCCTGACTCCATCTTTTCTATTGATTTTTTGAAATGGAGCAGAGGATATGGACACGTATAGCCTTTTACATCTAATTCATAGGTCCCGTCGTCTCTTTTATTGAACTTCATCTGTTTTACCTCCTTATTAAAAAATTCTAAGTTCTTATTTTCACTGCCATCCCATGCTCATCGTGCCTATTTTTATGGCCTGTGTTTATGTTATAGGAAATCTGTTGTTTTATATAAATTTTTCGTTGTTTGAGGCAAGGACTACGGCGTCAAAGGCGGGGGGAACATTATTTTCAGGCGCTACTACGGCAAGAACAAGGATCGCGTTCTTCTGGTCTGTAAGACCTGCTTGAAAAGAGAGATGATATTTTGCTCATATCTGCATGGCTGTTCCTGATGTGCACTGGATCTACCTGAGCCTGAACATCAGCACCATTATCGCTAACAGCAGGACAAAAGTCGGACCGCATAATCCCTTCTTTTGTTCTTCTGGAGGTTCTGTCTCTGGTGGGGCAGTTCCCTGCGGGGCTGGTGCAGGGGTCTGTGTGAGTGTTGTGGTTGTGGATGTTGTCGTGGTTGTTGTAGTAGATGGGGTTTCTTCCTCTTTTTTAATTTCTCTGTAACCTGAGCCGTTTTTTCCGCCAAATGAGAAGTAGGAGAATGCGGGGGTTGCTGCCTCGAAGTAGATGTTTTCACTGTCGTCTTTTAAGACCTTTG
>WAQR01000234.1 GCA_015520145.1 Candidatus Hydrothermarchaeota archaeon | reverse complement strand
CTTTTGTATTCCCCGTGTAAAGTTATCGTAATAGTCCATGATATTATATTTTGTGTATATCCTGAATCATACTCCACGTTAAGGAGATTATACCTCCAGAAATTTGTTAAATTTTCATGCACAAAGGCCGATAAGGTTGTTACAATGTCGAATAATACTAAACGGGATATTGGGAGGTACATAGGTATAAACATGGGAAAGATAGGAGTTATTTTCGAGGGGGTTGACTTTGAGTACTTCTCTGCTAAGTCAAAAGATGATAGGAATCAGAAGATACTCACGACATATGGGCTCAAAGAAAAATATATTTACTCACCCACATCTCTATACCCCCACAAGAATCATGAAGTTCTAATAAAAGCCTTCGCACGCTTGAAAAAAGAAAAAAAAATACCCCATAAGCTTGTAATCACTGGATTTGATCCCCTCAAAAAAGAAGATGAATTAAGGGATTTAATCGAGCGCTTTAATGTTCAAAACGAAGTGTTATATCTAGGAGCCATCCCCTATGAACATATTCCTATTTTATATAGTGAAGCCTGTTTGACGGCATATTTATCTTTATACGAAGGTTTCGGGCTGCCTGTTCTAGAAGCAATGGCATCCGGGTGCCCTGTGATTTGTTCAAGTTGCTCTTCTCTGCCCGAGGTCGTGGGAAATGCAGGTATCCTTGTCGATCCTTTCGATGTCAATGAGATAGCCTCTAAAATGCATGATTTATTGACAAATGAAGAGCTAAAAGCAAAATATGTTAAAAGGGGTTTGAACCGCGCTAGAGAATTTTCTTGGGAGAGCTCTGCAAAAAAGTTAATCGATGTTTATAATGAATTATTAAAAGGTTAAAGATGAAAGTCCTACTAATAGACCCTCCATTTAAACGATTTACAGGATACGTAAATTACTATTTCCCCCTAGGCCTAGCCTACCTGGCTTCTATTGGCAGAAATTTCGGTTTCGACGTAAAAATATATGAAGCCGATGCAGTTGCCAAAGGTTCCGACATAAACTTCAGCGATGAATATAAACGTCTTGAACTGTATGTCCAAGGGTTAAATGATAAAGAACATTCAGTCTGGAAAGATATCACCAAAACTTTAGAGAAATGTAAACCAGACGTCATTGGAATCAGCGCCATGACTTTTAAGCTGGGTTCAGTCATTAAAACTGCTGAGATATGCAAGGATTGGAACTCTGAATGCAAAATAATTGTTGGAGGTGCGCATCCAACAATAAATCCGGCTCAAATGCTAACGAGTAGTCACATTGACATCGTGGTACGAGGAGAGGGCGAAACGGTCTTTCCGAAGGTTTTAACGGCCATTGAATCAGGTAGCAACTTATCTGGAATAAGGGGCATCTCCTTCAAGGAAAATGGCAATATGGTCCACAATGAAGATGCAGAATTTATTAAAGATTTAGATGAAGTTCCTTTGCCGGCCCGGGGCCTCTTGATGAATAAGAAGAACTACACCTCTGAGGATATGGGGATGATGCTCACCTCCCGGGGATGTCCCTTTAACTGTGCCTATTGTTTCCATATGTGGAGTAGAAAGACTCGATTTCGTTCTGCAGAGAATATCGTGGAAGAGATAATGCACGTTATGGATACCTATGGAACAAGACAATTTACCTTCAAAGACGATAGCTTTACGGCCCACCGGAAGCGCGTAATAGAGTTGTGCGATAAGATAATCCAAGAGAAGCTGGACATAAATTGGGACTGCACTACCCGGGTTGATATCCTGGATGAAGAGCTCCTAACAAAAATGATTAAGGCCGGATGCAATGTAATTAAAGTAGGGGTTGAGACCGGTAGCGAGAAAATCCTGAGAGATATAAAAAAAGGCATAACCTTCGATAAGGTTCGGGCAACTGCAAAGTTGCTGAACAAACATGGTGTCTTCTGGAGCGCATATTTCATGATGGGCCTGCCTACAGAGACAGAAGAAGACATAATGGCTACATATAAATTCATGAAGGAGATAAATCCTTACTACGCAGCACTGGGAGTATATAGCGCATTTCCTGGCACGGAGTTATTCGATGTTGGCATAGATATGGGATTGCTAGATCCAGATGTCGATATAGAGCATTTTCTTACCACGAATCCAAAGGATTATTTCTTTAAGAACCCCTCCAAGAGGATGGCATACATCACCACAGAACGATTCGACGAGCTGACAAACTTCATGATGGATGCCTTTCATAAACACAATACACAGCCCCGAAATCTAATCCGTAGAGGATGGGCAAGGAGAAAAGTGTATATGAATGATCAAAAACTTTTAATCAGCGACTGTAAAAAAGCATTGAATTGGGTAGTCCATTAAAAAGGTCCTCTGCCACTACCTCTCCGACCATTGCTATGGTGCCATGTGGTGCATAGATTTAATTGTAAGAGAACAGATTAGGAACTCTGGGGTTGAAGTAACTGTGAAAACCGCTTAAACTACTTACAGCATTTTGTTAAGGCTTCGCTGGCAAGTAAAAAGTAGGTCAGAGAGACTCGGCATAGGTGCGGAGGAAAAGTTGGTTTATCTTAGCTTTGGAGGAGCAGAAAAAACAGAAGAATATTTAAGGAAACGTCCATAAAGAGAGGGTCATGCCGGCAATAACTATATTGACCCAGTATTTCTACCCTGAGGTTGCTGCCACAGGGCAGCTTCTCACAGAGCTTGCTGTAGGGTTAAAAAAGAGGGGGTGTGAGGTTCGGGTAATAACTGGACAGCCCTCCTATGCTAGCGGAGGAAAGCTTCCAAAAAGGGATGTGTACGAGGGGATAGAGATTAGAAGAGTCTGGAATACATCTCTTAACAAAAACAAGAAAATCGGAAGGCTACTTAACTATGTGACCTTTGTAATCTCCGCCACACTGGCTACACTGTTCTCCAAAAAAACACCTCTTTTAATAGTTTCCAATCCACCCTTTCTTCCGATAATAGGGGCGATAATGAATACATTTAGGGGCCAGAAATATGCATTTCTGGTTCACGACGTCTACCCTGATATTGCAGTTAAGCTTGGTTATCTGAAGGATGACAGCTTGATATCCAGAACTTGGAGAACGATGAACAGATGGGTTTATGGATGTGCTGGTGTTGTGGTTGTACTTGGAGAACGTATGGAAGAAAAGGTAAAAGGTTATATAGACCGACCGGAAAAGCTCAGGGTGATACACAACTGGGCAGATGGAGACTTTATAAAACCGCTTAGAAAGAGCAAAAATGATTTCTGTAAGACCCTGGGGCTGGAGGATAAGCTGGTGGTACTCTACTCGGGGAATATTGGTTTATCTCACGACCTAGAGACCGTCATAAAGGCTGCCAAGAAGCTGGAAAATGAAGATATTGCATTTTTATTCATTGGAGAGGGAGGTAAAAAGGAGAAGCTCAAAAGGATGGCAGAAAAGCTTAAGTTGAATAATGTATTATTTCTGCCATATCAGTCCATTGAAAATCTGCCATACTCGCTGACCTGTGGAGATATATCTATCGTTTCGCTGGAGGATGGTGTGGAAGGTTTAGCGGTGCCGTCTAAGCTGTATGCCTACCTTGCTGCAGGTAGTGCAATAATAGGGGTTGTGGGGCGTGGTTCAGAAGTCTCTGACATAATTAAGGGACACAGGTGCGGCTTCCAGATAGAGCAGAGAGATGTGGTGGGGCTGGTAAAGGCTGTAACCATCCTTAAAGAGGACCGGAAACTACTGGATGAGATGAAGGCGAACGCAAGGAGATGCTTTGAAGAGAACTTTGAAAAAGAGATGGCGATGGTCAAATATTATAGGGTCATTGCAAGCTTAAGTGAGGAGATATAAATGTTACCCACTAAGACCCCTCCCATATCCGCCACCGTACATTAAAGGTCCCACATCCCTGATTCGCCTCCCAGCATCTCTAACAATATAAAAGTCAAAACCAGAGATAAGAGCCCCGGATGAAAAGGACATGGTAGATAGGGTCTTGAATCACTTCTTTTATAAAGTTTGACGTTAATAAATTATATTAAACAATAGGTGATATGATTTGCCAGATATTGCGAGTAAAAAAATCGATGTACTGCTGGAATTAAGCATGCATAAGACAAAAAGCTCTGAGATGCTAAGCTTCCTTGGTAGTTTCGGAGAAAAGAGCGAGGACATCAAAGAGCTGAGGAAGGAGATAGCTAAAAAAATACCCTACGAGGAAAAACTCTCCACCATGGTTTCAGAACTGAGGAAGGATAGGCTTTCTAACAAAAAATTTTAAAACTCTATAATAGTAGGAGGTAACAACATTGAACGACACTGAAAATCTAAAACAAAATCTTTTGCAGAGGATAGCTAAACTTCCAGAATTCAAACTGAAGGAGATCATGGATTTCATAGATTCCTTTAAAATCAGAGAAGAAAAGGGCGAGGATCCAATACTCATGGCAGCCGGGAGTTTATCGGGCAAGCCCATTTCTGCCGAGGAAATTGAAGAGAAACTATATGGGAAGTAGTTGTCTTGGCAGCAATTTTCGTGGATACCTGGGGATGGCTTGCCATCGGTCACCGTAGAGACCCCTGTCATGAAGAGGTGAAGAGGTTCTATAAAAGTCTTAAAGATGGGGGTGCTGTCATATACACCAGTGATTACGTTCTAGATGAACTCATAACAATACTTTTCCGAAGGGAATTATTTGAAGAGGCGTCGCGCTTTATAGAAGCGATTTTCCGGGCAGTAGAGTACGGGCATCTGAGAATAGAAAAGATAACTTCTAAACGCGTCATGTCTGCCTGGCAACTACGCAAGAAGTTGCAGGACAAACCTGAGATATCCTTCACAGACATTACCTCAATGACTCTTATGAGAGAGCTTGATATAAAGAACATTCTCACACAGGACGTTCATTTCACTAAGGTTGGAATGGGTTTTCAAAGAGTCCCATAAGCTTAGGAGTATCCCGTTCCATCCATAGTAGATAAAATATAGTTGTTGCGATATTGAAAGTTGATAGAGAAAGGCTTACAAATGTATGGTTTCATTAGCAATACACAAAGAGATAAAGCTGAGCTATTGACTAAAGAAGAATTTGAGAAATACCTTTAAAGATAAAACCCCCTCCTCATCTCGCTCGGTATCAAGATATTGAAGTTCCTGGTAGTATGCCTTCTTATATCTTAAATGTCGTTACCTTTAAATACCCCCCCTTATAGATTCCACACCATGGAACAGGGGTTACTACTAATACTGTTTGGAATAAGCTTCCTGTCTACACTGGTATCTCTCCCCGGGTGGATCAGAAGGGCGAGGAACACAGGTTTTGTAGGCAGGGACCTGCACAAAAAAGACGAAAAAAAAGTTGCAGAAATGGGCGGGGTTACAGTAATTTTCGGCACTGTGCTGGCAACCCTGCTCTATATCGCATTAGAAACCTTTTATTACACCAACGGTTCGATGACATTCCTTCTTGCAGCCCTGTCCAGTATACTCATTGCAACAATGATAGGGATGGTGGACGACATGCTCGGCTGGAGGATTGGATTGACACAAAAAGAAAAGGTCTTCCTTACCTTTCTTGTGCCAATACCCATAATGGTGATAAATGCAGGTTATTCGATGATGACCTTCCCGATCCTTGGAAAAGTCGAACTGGGCCTGCTCTATCCCCTGCTCATCGTCCCTGTCGGAATAATCGGGGCGACCAATGGATTCAATATGCTTGCAGGATACAACAACCTAGAGGCCGGCATGGGGGTTATCATATTCTCCACGCTGTCATACCTCTCCTGGCAGACCGGTGCAGCCCATGCGAGCTTCCTGGCAGCATCTTTTGTATTCGCCATCCTGGCCTTCCTTGTCTTCAACAGGTACCCCTCGAAGGTATTCCCGGGTGACGCGTTCACGTATCCTGCAGGAGCAGGCATTGCCATTATAGCGATTCTTGCAGATATAGAACGATTTGCATTCATGCTGTTCGCCTTGTATTATCTCGAGTTCCTGCTAAAGGCCAGGGGACGTTTCAGGCCGGAATGGAGTGCGAGAGTCATGGATGACAGCTCCCTGGCTGTTAGAAGCAAGATTTACAGCGTGCCACACATCGCCATAACAATCATCAGAAAAATAAAAGGGAGTGCCTATGAATACGAAGTCGTGAGTAGCGTTTTGGCAGTGCAGATCGTCATATCGATAATCACAATTGGAGTATTTATGAGATGGTTTTGACGTAGAGTACGTTTATCTGGTGCAGGGATTTTTAGCGATAGAGTACCTCCTGGCATATCCTTAACAGAAAGACAGAAGACCTGGCAAAAAGAAAAACAGCGTGGGCAGAGAAATCGGCAGAATTCATCCCAAGCGCATCTTCTGCGGTAAAAGATGGGAGGATTACAGCGATTCTAACAAAATCCTTTTAAGTTACAAAACTCAAAGGT
>WAQR01000233.1 GCA_015520145.1 Candidatus Hydrothermarchaeota archaeon | reverse complement strand
TCCATAGAACAGCCCAACACCGGGGATCATGATAAATACCAGGGCTGTACTGATCAGTACCCAGGCATTATCTCCGGCACTTGCCACACTTTCCTCTTCTTCTGCATGTACTGGTACAAGCATAAAAAGCACCAGCATAATTCCAACTATATAACTCAATTTCATTCTCATACCTCCGTTTTTTTCAATTTTTAGAGTCTTTTTCATGGTTTAACGGTCTAAAAGAGTCTATATAAACCTATTTAAGATAGATTAAGAGAAAATCATATCTTTTTGGAACTGTTCATAAAAAGTATGAAAACAGGTATGTGGAAGAATATTGGCACAGGATGGAAGGCGGGCTAAAGTAAGGTTTAAGTAGGTTTAAGTAGGTTTAAGTGGCATGTATGAAAGATAATATGACAGGAAAACTCTATGGTATCGGAGTCGGCCCGGGGGATCTTGGGCTTTTGACTATCAGGGCAAAAAAGATTTTGGAAAACATCGATGTGGTCTGTGCACCGATGGCAAAGAGGGGCAGGCCGTGTATTGCCCTGAAGATAGCAGAACGTGTCTTTGGCAGTGATGTCGAGGTGATAACACTGCATTTTCCTATGGAAAAAGACCACGCGATACTTGACAGATACTGGGATAACGCTGCGGCAGAGATCTACTCAAAGCTATCTGAAGGTAAGGATGTGGCGTTTGTCTCCCTTGGTGACCCCACGTTCTATTCGACATACAACTATGTATTGAAAAAGATCAAGGAAAGGTATCTGGATGTAGAAATCGAGACTGTCCCGGGCATCTCTTCTCCCATGGCCTGCATGGCAGATATGGATAACCCGCTTGTCGAAGGCGATGAGAAGCTGGCGGTCATCCCGGCAGAATACGGCCTTGAAGGCCTGGAAGAAACTGTAAAGACCTTTGATACCGTTGTCTTAATGAAGGTTTCAAGAAGCTTTGACAGTATCCTGGAAACCCTGGAGAGACTTGGGCTTGCTGACAGGGCGGTTGTCGTGTCAAGATGCGGCAGGGAGGACTTTGAATACTTTGATATGGCCTCGATGAAAGGAAAAGAGGTAGATTTCCGTTCCATGATAATTATCAGGAAAGGCGGATTCAGGTGAGTTTAACTACCTACCTGATTATCTCCAATTATCCGCCGAGTCTATCGTCCCTGCAGTGTTCGCAGATATATGTCCCGTCTACTTCATAGAGAGTTACTCCATAGTCTCCGCAGGTCTCGCACGTTCCGATATCAGGTACTTCTTTACTGGACGGAATCGCGTGCTCGTTCATCTTCTGTATCTCCATCAGGATCTCGATCGTTTCAGGGGCAATCGCAAGGATATCTTTGTTGGTTATTATTCCCACAAGCTTTTTGTCTTTTATTACAGGGAGTCTCCGGATGTTGTTTTTTACCATAATCCTGGAGGCCTCGGTTAGTTTCCTGTCAGGGGTCACCGTCCTAAGCGGGGTTGACATCACTTCAGCTACCTTGACTTCGTTTGGTATCCTGTTCCTGGCTACCACACCATAACAGATGTCCCGTTCTGTGATGATCCCTATCGGGTTGTCATTTTCTACGACAATGATACATCCAAAATTTTTCTCTGACATAATCTTCGCTGCTTTATCCACTGTTGCGTCTTTACCTATCGTGATGACGTGTGAACTCATTGCTTCTTTAACCCGAACCTCTGTATCCATTTTTCTATTCTCCACTTAGTTAATATGTCCTTATATTTTCCTGTTAGATATCTCTCCTGGATATTGACTAATATTTATATCTAAATTTATATCCAATATTTATATCAGGTATCATTAATATATTTAATCGACTTATAAGAATTTTGGTTGTCATGAAATTTATTGCGGATTCTATGCTGGGTAAGCTTACAAGATGGCTTAGGATGAGTGGATATGACGTAGTTTACAGCAGGACATTTGATGATTCAACACTAATTGAGATGGCGGTTTTGGAAAAAAGACCTCTGCTTTCCAGGGATAAAACACTGGTGAAGAAGGCAAAAGACCGGGGTGTGGAGGCAGTATTTATGAACAGCGACAATATCGGGGGACAGCTAAGACAGCTTGTGGCAGAGTTCGGGATAACGCTCTATGATTCGCCAGAATATTCCCGCTGTCCGATGTGCAACCATGAGATTTTGGAGGTTGAGAAAACAGATGTCAGGCCGCAGGTGCCGGAGAAGGTCTTTTTGAACTTTGAGAGGTTCTGGCAGTGTCCCGGGTGCGGGAAAGTATACTGGCAGGGCGGGCACTGGGAGAGGATTAGGGCCGTGGTAGAGGAGGTGATGAACCAGGGCAGGATTTCACTGCCTTAGCGCCTTAGTGGCAGAGCAGTGGCAGAGACCACGTTTTCAACGAGCTTTTTTATTTGTCCACCTTTTTCTTTTTAACATTAAGGAAATTACCCTCTCCGCCGGTGACTACAATCTCGTCACCTTCCTCTATCCTGTCAGCAGACCTTGCAGACCACCTGCCAAACCCTTCTACCAGGACAATACCTTTTTTATCTTTGAATGTCAAAACTGCTTTCCCTTCCTTCCCTACAAGTGTCTGCGGACCTGCTGTCAGGGTCTTTCCAACACCTATCTTCCGATAGAAATATGTTGAAACCCCAAAGGATATCCCCATAGTAATGATTGCCCCGGCAGTGGACATCATGAGGTCACCTGTCATACTTAGAACGATTCCAAGTATCAGTAACCCTGTCCCGATGACGATAATAAATGTCCCGGGGAAAAAGGCTTCCAGGATTATAAGGATAACCCCGACTATAATAGAAATCGTTGCAAGGTCATTTTCAATCATCAGTATTTATTAGTATATTCGATGTTTATTAAAACTTTTGGTAACTCATGCAAGCAATAGGAGGAGGCCATCCAATTAACTCCCCAAAACCCCATTTTAATTGGACAGTCTCTACCTAATAATATAAAATATAAGCCCTGTTCGAAGATACTGCGGATGGGGCATTCGATTTAACGATGATAAATATCTGGAAAGGGATTGTATGAAACTCTCTGACTTTGATTACACCCTCCCAGAAGAACTGATTGCCCAGGAACCTATTGAGGAGAGAAGCTCTTCGAAATTGCTGGTTCTAACAGGTGAGCGGATAGAACACCGCAGATTTACCGATATCCTGGATTACCTGAGCAGAGGAGACACACTTGTAATAAACGACTCAAAGGTAATCCCTGCAAGGCTCACCGGTAAAAAGGCCACAGGCGGAAAGGTTTCTGTCCTCCTCATCGAAAAGGACGAGAACGATGACAGTTCCTGGGACTGTCTACTAAAAGGAAAGAACATCAAAGACGGGACATTGCTCCATTTCAAAAACCTGTGCGGGAAGGTAATCGGGAAGGAGGGTGGCAGGTTCAAAATCAGGTTTGATAACACAGACAACTTTGAGCATGTTCTTGAGAAGATTGGGGAGATGCCGACCCCACCATACATAAAAAAGGCTCTGGAAAAAAAAGACCGCTACCAGACGGTCTATGCCAGGGAACCCGGGTCTATTGCCGCCCCGACAGCCGGGCTTCATTTCACAAAAGAGCTTATTTCCAGCATCAAAAAAAGAGGAGTGAACATAGCAGAGGTCACGCTCCATGTCGGCATAGGGACGTTTACTCCTGTAAAATCAATGGATATCGCAGGCCACAGGATGGAAGCAGAATACTTTAAAATTGAGAAGAGAAGCGCTGATATCATCAACAATACAAAGGGAAAACTCATAATTGTCGGTACCACAACTGTCCGGGCACTGGAAAGCGCATGCAATGGAGACGGGAGGGTAAACCCCGTCTCGGGTCTTGCCAGGGTCTTCATATATCCTCCCTACAGATTCAAAACAAAGGCAGATGGGCTGATAACAAATTTCCATCTGCCAAGATCCACTCTATTGATGATGGTCAGCGCGTTTGCAGGGAGGGAGAGGATATTAAACGCCTATAAAGCTGCCATTGAAAAGAGATACAGGTTCTACAGTTTTGGCGATGCGATGCTGATATTTCGGTGATCTTTTATGATAGGATTTGAATTAAAGCACAAAGACAACAGCGCAAGGGCAGGGAGGCTTCATACTGCCCACGGGGCCGTCGATACCCCATGTTTTATGCCGGTCGCAACAAATGCTGGTGTGAAGACCCTGAGTCCAGAGGAACTGGATGATATCGGAATACAGGCAGTTATCTCGAACGCATTTGTCCTGTACCTGAAACCCGGGGTAGAGGTGGTCAAAAAAGCCGGTGGGCTTCACAGGTTCATGAACTTCGACAGGACAATTTTCACAGATTCAGGTGGTTTCCAGATGCTAAAAGAAGATTTTCTCGATGCGGTCAGTAGAAAAGGGATTGTATTCAAATCGCCCTATGACGACAGCAGGCATATCTTCACGCCGGAAAAATGTATGGATGTCCAGGAAATGCTGGGGTCTGACGTGGCAATGGTCCTGGACGACTGCCCGCCCTATGGAAGCGGGGAGAGGCGTGTCGTCGAGTCTGTAAAAAGGACTGCCGACTGGGCTTTGAGATGCAAGGAGGCACATACATCAGATAAGCAGATGCTTTTTGGGATCATCCAGGGCGGAGTCTATAAGAGGCTCAGGGAAAAGAATGCCCAGGATATCACTGGACTGGATTTCGATGGATATGGTATCGGAGGACTTTCCATAGGCGAGCCTAGAGCAGTCATGTTTGAAATGCTTGGATTCTCACTTTCATTTATCCCTGAAGACAGACCCCGCTATTTTATGGGGCTCGGGTCTCCGGCAGAACTCCTGGAATCTATCTCAATGGGAGTCGATATCTTCGATAGCGCATTTCCGACGAGAAACGCAAGGCATAATGCAGTTTATACGCGTGAAGGGAGATACAATATTACAAAAGGCAGGTTTAAAGATGATTTTGGAAAACTGGAAGAGGGATGTAACTGCTATGCATGCAGGAACTTCACCAGGTCATATATAAGCCATCTGATGAGAGTCTACGAGACCTTCGGGATGCGTCTTGTCACTATCCATAATCTGCATTTTATCACAAGGCTTTTGAAAAACGCAAGAGAGGCAATAAAAAACAATGAGTTTGAAGAATTTAAAGGGTTCATAGAGGGTTCACACGAAAAGATATAAATAAACCCAGAACAATCCAGGAATAGATGATAAAAGCAGTAATCGAATTTAGATACAGGGATGAAAATATCGCCAAAAAAGTGGCCAGCCTGCTGGAAATCGATAACAAAATCGCACCAAGAACATTGAGGCTGGTTACCATAAACAAAAAAGACAGGGTCATAACAACGCTGGAACACGAAAATATCGGTACATTCAACGCTGCAATCGATGATTTACTGTTTTCAGAAAAATTAATAAGTGGCCTCCTGGATGAATTCTTATGCTAGACATAAATCTTATAAGAGAAAGACCAGATATCGTAAAGGCAAACCTCGAAAAGAGAGGTGCTTTAGATAAGATTGCCCTAATTGACGAGATCATAGAACTCGACCGGGCAAGGAGGGCTGCGATAACCGAGGTAAACGAGCTCAGGCACAGAAGGAACGTCGTTTCAGGAGAGATAGGCAAACTCAAATCAAAGGGAGAGGACATCTCAAAGAAGGTAGAAGAGATAAAAGAGATCCCGGGATTGATAAAACAGATAGATGAAAGAGCACGGGAAACCCAGAAGGAGATGGAAGAGATACTCTATCGGCTGCCGAACATCCTGCATGAATCAGTACCTGTCGGTGCAGATGAGGCAGATAACGTTGAGATAAGAAGGTGGGGTGATACAGACATCGCAGGCCTCGCATTTAAGCCAAAGGACCATATAGATCTTGGTACAGGGCTTGACCTGATAGATATCGAAAGGGCATCAAAGGTATCTGGTGCGAGATTTTACTACCTGAAAAACGAGCTTGTACTTCTAAATTACGCTCTTATAAAATTTGCACTCGATATCCTGAACGAAAAGGGCTTTGAGCTATATCAGCCGCCGTATATGCTCAGGAGAAGTGCGGTTGAAAGTGCGACAGATCTTGCAGATTTCGAAGACGTGATATACAGGGTAGAGGGAGACGACCTGTATTTGATTCCGACATCAGAATTTGCGCTCCTTGCCCTGCACACAGACGAGATACTTGATGGTAAAAAACTCCCTCTAAGGTACTGCGGTATAAGTCCGTGTTTTAGAAAAGAGGCAGGCACACACGGTAGGGATACCAAAGGGATATTCAGGGTTCACCAGTTCGAGAAGGTTGAACAGTTTATATTCTGCAAACCGGAGGATTCATGGGCAGAACATGAGATGCTTATAAAAAATGCTGAAGAGATATTTCAGAAGCTTGGGATACCCTACAGGGTCACCAATATCTGTACAGGGGACATCGGGACAGTCGCTGCCAAAAAATATGATCTGGAAGCCTGGCTTCCAGGGCAGAACAAATATCGGGAAGTGGTCTCGTGCAGCAACTGTACAGACTACCAGGCACGGCGGGCAAAGATCAGGTTTAGAGATAAAATAAATGAACCAACCAGGTATGTTCACACATTAAACAGCACATTAATAGCAACACAAAGAACCATTGTTGCAATCCTCGAGAATTATCAGCAGGAAGACGGCAGCATAAAAATCCCGCCTGTACTGGTACCATATATGGGCGGGTTGACCGAAATCCACAGATAAACATATATATTATTAAATGTAGACAATTCCAAACCAATCCCAAACTTGATGCATAGATATGTAATTCGATATGTAATTCATGGATTTAAATTAATTAACTAGATATGGAGGAATATGATGGCACGTGCTACAAGGAAAAGGAAACATGTAGACACCTGGAAAACAAAAAAGTTTTACAATATCCTGGCACCCAGGATGTTCAACGAGATCAAGATAGCTGAAACTTTCGCTTCTGACCCTTCGAATATTATAGGAAGGACAATAGTAACAAATATGAAAGAGATATCAAAAGACTTTTCAAAACAGCATATAAAACTGTGTTTTAAAATATATGATGTGAAAGGGGAGAATGCATATACAAGATTCGTGGGGCATTCCCTTTCCAGAGACTATATGAGAAGCCAGATCAGGAGAAAGACGACAAGAGTAGAGAGCATTATAGATGCAACAACAAAAGATGGTACAACATTAAGAATCAAGACAATTGCCCTGGCAATTGGGAGGGCACAGACCGCACAGGAAAAGCTGCTTAGGAAATTGATGACAGAAATTGTAAAAAATGCAGCAAGTTCAATGTCTCTGGACAACTTCGTCTACGAAGTCGTCTCAGGCAGGATATCTACAAAGATGTATAAGTCTGCTGGAAAGATCTATCCTTTAAAGAGGGTTGAAGTGAGGAAGATAAAAGTACTAAAACAAGCACCAGAAACAGCCGGGTAATGGCTGTTATAAATGGTCGTGTTATGAAATGGGCATATCTCTTATTGTGATACTGAGCCTTATTGTGTTCGGGATAGTTATTTATAAAAAACAGATACTGGACGCAGGGGGAACAGTTGCTGCGGTACTGATGGGTATAACTATAAGCATCTTTGCAGATACTCAAAGACTCATATTGCTGACAATCTTTTTAGTTTTAGGAGTTTCAGCAACAAAATACAGGTACTCTTACAAAAAGCGTATCCACGTGGCTGAGGGCAGGCATGGAAAACGGAATTATGTCAATGTCATTGCAAACGGGATTGTGCCGACAGCATTCGCGGTTTTATGGTTTTTTAATGACGACCCGTTTTTCAGCGACCTGCTAAAGGCGGGTTACATCGCGGCAGTTGCAAGTATCACAGGTGATACACTTTCATCAGAGATAGGGGTTCTAAGTAGAGGTAACCCTATCATGATAACGTCACTTAAAAGGGTTGAGAGAGGGGCAGATGGAGGGGTATCCCCACTGGGCGAATGTGCAGGGTTTCTCGGCACTATTATAATCGGACTATCTGCATATGTTCTCGGGATCCTAAACGATTTTAATCTCGTCATACTCACAGCAGTTATTGGTGGGGCAGCGGGATTTCATTTTGATAGCCTTCTGGGCGCCACATTTGAGAGGAAGAAGCTCATCTCGAATGCAACAGTAAACTTTTTATCGACAGTAATTGGAAGTATAGTTGGGCTGATTGTAGCAATGGCTCTTATTTAATTTGCAGGTTTCAGGAAGGCGAGTATAATATAATAGCCATATATTCCATATATTTCAGGTCCGGGCTGATTCAATTGAAAGCGATTATAATAATATGCGACGGCATGGCAGACAGGCCCCATGCAGAACTGGGTAAAAAAACACCCCTTGAAATAGCGAAAACCGGGAACATGGACACCCTTGCCAGGAAGGGGGAGACCGGAATCCTCGACCCGATTGCTCCAGGGATACGGGCAGGTACTGATACGTCTCATCTCGCTATCCTTGGTTACGACCCAAAGGAATCCTACACAGGACGCGGACCACTTGAAGCAGCAGGTATCGGGCTCGATATCCTGGAGGGCGATATCGCCATCAGATGCAATTTTGCAACGGTTGACGACAATCTTATCGTCAGGGATAGACGGGCTGGGAGGATAAATGAGGGTACAGAAGAGCTGGCAAAGGCGGTAAATGAGATATCGCTCGATGGTGCGGACTTTGTTTTCAAGGAATCAACTGCACACAGGGCTGCACTTGTACTGCGCGGCTCTGGACTTGGATGTGGTGTTTCAGAATCAGACCCCCACACCGAGGGCAGGAAGGTTATGCCGATTACACCCCTTGACGGCAGTCAGAAGTCTAAAAAGACAGCACGCATTTTAAACGAATTTTCGAAAAGAAGCCATGAGGTTCTAAACGAGCACCCGATAAACAAGAAACGGGCTGCCAGCGGGAAACCGCCTGCCAATATGCTCCTTTTAAGGGGTGTGGGTGAATATCCCAGGCTGACGTCGTTTGAAGAGAAATATAAACTGAAATCAGGGTGCATGGCAACGACTGGGATAGTCAAAGGTATTGCAAAACTTCTGTGCATGGATATCCTTGAGCCAGTGCCGGAGTACGACCTGCGGATTAAAAATGTTGTCAGGTACATGGACGATTACGATTTTATACTGGTGAATATAAAGGAGGCGGACGAGGCGGCACATGACCACAACCCCGGTGAGAAGGTGGAGATAATAGAAAAGATCGATGCCGCTGTTTCACCACTTATTGAGTTTTCTAAAGAGAATTATGTCGCCTTATTAAGCGACCATACGACACCATCAAACCTTGGAGACCACTCTGGAGACCCTGTACCTCTTGTCATCTGCGGTCCGGAAGTACGGACTGACGACATAACCGAGTTCAATGAAAGGGCGTGCAGCAGAGGCGGAATCAACAGGATAAAAGGTACTGATCTGATGCCGATTTTAATGAATTTAATGAACAGGGCTGAAAAGTACGGGGCGTGAACATGCGTCAGAGGCGTGACAGCATGATTACGGCATGATTACAGCATGATACCGCATGATATACACAGATGACATGCTATATCAAAAACCTCTCCAGTCTCTTCTTACTCCTGATTATCCCTTTTTCATCTTTGACCTCAATTATTGCAGGACCATTATAATCTTTAAGCCTGGAGAAGACCTTTCTAAAGTCTATGTTCCCATTTCCGATACCCATATGAATATCGTCTGTTCCATCATTATCATGGATATGGAGATTGTCGATTACCATGTCCAGAAACCCTTCTATGCTCTTCCAGGTATTCGCATGGGCGATGTCAAAGGTAAAGCCGAGCTCCCTGCCGAAGGCGTCCTGGAGTTCCTGTACATCGCCCGGCATATTTAAAAGCATCCCGAAAAAATTCGGCGTATTTTCGACACACACGCGGATGTCGAAATCTTTTGAGAATCCCAGTATCTCCTTTATACTTTTGATATTCGTCTCCTTTGCCTGTTCTTCAAAAGACAGGCCAAGTGGCGAGAGCCTCCCTGAATGTATTGTGACAATATGCCCGCAGAGGCGGTCAGTCGTCCTTATTGCATCACATATCTGGGAAACGCTTTCTTTCCTTATCCTCTCGTTTAGACTTGCGATATTCAAATCAGAAAAAGGTGCATGGGCGGTTATCTCGATATCATAGGACGGCAGGATATCCCCTATGTCAGGGTCAGTATGCCTGCCCTCAAATACAATCTCCCAGACATCGAATCCGAGGCCAGCAAGTAGTTCCAACGTTTCTTCTGGCGAATAATTCAAGAACCCGAGAGACGATGCACCTATCTTAAACTTCCCCACCCCCTCTACAGCCACCTGGACCTGGATATGACGGACATGACGGATACGATGGACATGGTGCGGGTATTGTCCCATGTCTGTCAGGCATCTGCCTTCTTTTGTAATGCATCATAAGTGTCATAGAAGCGACCTCAACATATTCTCTTGATAAAATTACAGTTTAATTACGGAAGTCTAGTTATCCATTCTATCTTATCGAAGTCTTCATCAAACGAATATATCTTGGATATCGCATTTTCCTGCATCAGATGTACTGCGAGGGCATCATTTGAGTCCAAATTCAATTCTTCTCCTATTTCAACTGCTATGAGATAATCATTAGCAGTTACGTCTAAGATGGTAACGTTATCCAGGCTGTAGAGGGTTTCAATTAGAGATACGAGCTCTTCTACAGGGAGGGATCTCTTCAATATATTAGAAATCTCTGAAAGATGAACTACAGAGGTCAATACTTTTGTATGTCCATTATTGATGTCTTCTATTATTTTTTTTGAGCTATCTTTCATCTTTTTCTGTTCTAAATCTAGCTGAACCTTGGGTTTGTAATATGCATAAATGAACACATTGGCGTCCAGGAACTTCAATGGGATTCCTCGTAGAACTTTTTTTCGAACTCTGCCCAATTACTAATGGAATCAATGCTAAGATCCGCTTTATCGAAGAATTTTGTGAGGGAAACCTTCTTTTTTGGTATGATTTTCAAAAATCCTTTCTTTTTGAGGAGGAAAACCTCGTCTGTGTCTTTCATCTCCCGTTTCCTCCAGTCTGACGGGATTACAAATCGCCCCTGTTTATCCACTTTTTTAATTTCTATGGCATTTGGCATATTAATCACCATATAACACAAATTTATCCATGTCAAGATTAGCTGTAAAATCATCTGGTTTTGAAAATTAATTTCATTCCCGTATAAGGTCCTCTCCCTTCCACAGCGAGAACCGTCTCAATTTGAGTTCTCGTGCCTTCTTTTGAAGTACCTTATATACGACCCCGTGGGGGATGCCCTCTGCAAGCATGCAGATTGATTCCTTTGCAATCGAGACCTCCTCCGGCGTCCCCAGTATGGTCACGTTCTTCCCAACTACTGCAACGGATGCACCGCTCAGTTCCTCAATATAGCGTCTGGTCCTCCCCTCCCTGCCTATAATCCTTGCCTTTTGCCTTAACATGGCCTTTTTTGACTTACCGACAAATTCCATAAGATCAATTCTCTCAAGGATATAATCGTCGCTGCACAGTTTCATCGCACGCTGTGGGCTAAGTCCCCCGCCAATCGCTATTGCAATATCTCTGCACTTCCATTCTGCCAGTACGTCATCGCCCCGGTTTTCAACCGTTATTATACCCTCCTTTGCATCGACCTGGATTTTTACATTAAGCCTCTTTTCAATATCTCTTTTTGTCTCACCATCTTTTCCAATAAATACCCCTATCCGTTTTAGAGGAATCCGTAGGTACTCCATTTTCAATCACCTGCATCTTTTATAGATTCAAATACTTCTTTTTCATCCACCTCAAAAAACTTTGAAAAGAACCTGCATATATTTGAGACGTCCCTTTTTAGGAATTCTTCTGACCTTGGATGCTCTCTTATTACCCCCTGTGAAATATCGATTAGTACAGGCATATCATCTTTCATCAATATATTATATTCGCTTAGATCTGCATGTACAAGATTTCCGTATTTATAAAGTTTTTTCATATATGACCGAATAGTCTCAAAAACCTTTTCCGGGTCATCTAACCTGGCGTCCTTTAATATGGGCGAGGGGATATCATCTTTACCGATAAACTCCATTACAAGGACATTGTTTTTGAATGCTATCGGGCTTGGCACCGTTACGCCGCAATCTCTCGCCCTTTTCAGGTTCTTGAACTCCTTTTTCACCCAGATATATATTATGCTCCTCTTACTCTTTTTTATACCTTTAAACCTCAAATCTCCCTCTATATAGTCCAGCATTGATCTGTAGTCGCCCGTCCCTATCCTGTGTATCTTGACAGCAATATTGTCTCCATTTTTATCTTTCCCGAGATAGACGTTGGATTCCTTGCCTGTCTTTATCACGCCGTATAACAGGTCTACCACCCCTTTGCGCACAAGGGCATAGAGTGTCATCAGCGTACTTTTATCAAAAACCGTGTTGGTGATTTTATCTTCAATTTTTGTCCATGTCATAGGGTCTCATAGGTCTTATTCTCATAGGTCTCATTCATATAATGCCCTGATTCATCAGTCTATCTACCTGGGGTTTCGTATATCGCCAGACGATGTCTCCCTTCTCATCTGCCTGAACCATCCAGGGCCGGATTATTACGACATCCCCCTCTTTTATCCATATCCTTCTCTTAATCTTCCCAGGGATCCTGCATATCCTTACTTTATCGTCTTTACAGCGGACTCTCATTTTGCTGGCACCCAGCATCTGTTCAACTATACCAAATACTTCCCCTTCTTTTGGCATCCTGAGTCTTCTTAACTGTCCTTCATCTTCCAATAAATCACCTTTTCGTTCCTCCTTATTAACCTGAATCTCTGATTACAGGCCAATTCTGGATGAGATATCACCATTTAAGTTCAACACATGATTTAACACTTATAGATTTATATATTTAACCTTCGTCAATGTGTCACTGTTTCAATATGTCACTGTTTAGTAGAGTCTTTAGAATCCTTAAGCCATATATCACTCGACCTTAACATCACTTTAAAAAGTGTGTGATTCCCATAACCTATAACAAATCTTAACTGTGGCGTGTTTATTATATCCATAAACTTTTTATAACCCGTCCCGTCAAGGCGGTTGTATGTATTCCTCGCCCTCAAAAACCACCGCATCTCTTTCTCTTTCCTTCCAAGATATCCAGAGTATATTGCCATGTCGTTATTATTTATCGCTGTAGCTGCGACCTTTCCCGATTCTATGGCATTAGACATTCCAAAACCAAAAGCTATCTCTATGAGATTTGCCGCATCACCTATCTTTATGACGTTTTCATCGATACATTCTGGGAACTGTGCGTTTTTTACCCAGTTTGCATCCCACGACCCCATGTCCACCCATGAAT